>JAFXIM010000121.1 GCA_017533165.1 Eggerthellaceae bacterium | reverse complement strand
GACGCTGCGCGAGCCTGCGGCACCCGGCCTTGTCGCTTTTTCGCTTACCTTCGCGTACGGAGTACGCTCAGCCGCGAAACACGGCAATTCCGAACACCACAGGCTCGCTCGCTGACTTACTATCGCCAACCTGCGGGTTTTGAAGATGAAAGGCTACGAACATGCAACCGATCGTAAAGCTTGAGCATGCGAAGAAAAGCTTCGGCGATAACGAGGTTCTGAAGGACATCTCCCTTACCGTGAACAAGGGCGATGTGCTGGCGATTATCGGACCTTCTGGTGGTGGAAAATCCACGCTCCTGCGTTGCCTCACGTTGCTTGAAACGATGGATGCGGGCGAGCTTTCCTACGGCGATCTTGCCGTAACCGCAAACGATGCGCAGGGCAAGGCTGTCTACGGAGGCAAAGATGTTTTGAAGCAGGCACGTACGCGTTTTGGCCTGGTGTTTCAGAATTTCAACCTGTTCCCGCATTACACCGTTATCAAGAACGTGACCGATGCTCCCATTAACGTGCAGAAGCGTGATAAGGAAGAAGCCCTGGCCGCGGGTCGGGCGTTGCTCGAGAAAATGGGTTTGGCGGACAAGGAGAACATGGTTCCTTGCGAGCTTTCCGGTGGTCAGCAGCAGCGAGTTGCTATCGCTCGTGCGCTTGCGATGAACCCCGATGTTCTGTTCTTCGACGAGCCTACCAGCGCGCTTGATCCCGAGTTGACCCAGGATGTTCTTAAGGTCATTCGCGAGCTGGCGGCTGAGAACATGACCATGGTTATCGTTACGCATGAGATGAACTTCGCGCGCGATGTTGCCGACCATCTCATCTTCATGGACGGCGGAATTATCGTGGAGCAGGGCCGTGCAGAAGACGTGATCAACAACCCCCAGCATGAGCGCACCAAGGCGTTCCTCTCCAAGTACGAAGATGAGTAGATTCTGCAAGAAGCCGAGTGAGCCAAGGAGGGCGTTTATGTCTCAGGTGGCTGATCTTGCATTCGTGCAAGATTTCGTTCGCATGTGCGATGACGGATGGCGTCAGGTTTGGCATGAGCGCAACGGCGGTAATGCTTCGTATCGCTTGAAGGCCGAGGATATCGAGGATGTCAAAGCTTGTCTGGGCGTGGGCGATCACGCCATTGGCTTTGCGTCGGGCATTGCCTCGCGGGAAAGCGGCAGTGCGGGAGAATGGGTAACGCTTGAGGTTCAGGCTCCTGCGCTTGGCGGCGAGTGGCTGCTTATCACGGCTACGGGGTCGTATATGCGGAACGTGGCGCGCTTGCCCGAACAGTGCCTCGGCCTCATCGAGCTAAATGCCGAGGGTTGCGCGTATCGCGTGATCTGGGGTTTCGAGGGTGGCGGTCGCCCGACAAGTGAAGTTTCGAGTCACGTGATGATTCACGAGGTCAAGAAGCTGGCCACGAATGGGGCTTCACGTGTGCTGTACCACTGCCATCCGACCGTGATCAATGCGCTCTGCCTTTCCCTTCCGCTTGATGCGCGTGAAATTACGCGAACCCTCTGGCAGACCATGACGGAGTGCATGGTGGTGTTTCCCGAGGGCGTTGGCGTTGTTGGCTGCCACGTGCCTGGTTCGTTGGACCTAGCGCGCGATACCGCCGAAGCTATGCGCGAGCATAATGTGGTGATATGGGGCCATCACGGGCTTTGCGTCACGGGTTCTACGTGCGATGAGGCATTCGGCTTGGCACACGTTGTCGTGAAGGCTGCGCAGATATACGAAAGCGCCTGCGTTATGTGCGCGGGACCTTATTTCCGACAGGTGATTTCCGATGACGATTTGGCGCGTATCGCAAGCACGTTTGACCTTACGCCGAATCCAAAGTACCTGTAGTTTCCAAACATGAAAAAGGGGCCCGCATCAAGCGGGCCCCTTGCTTGCGATGCGCTTAGAGCTGCGACAGGGCGGTGCGCCTGATGGCGAGAACCGCAAGACTCAGGAGGGCCGTGCCTGCGAAAACGCCTGCCAAGGAGGCGGAAGAGTCGCCAGTGGGGGCGATGACATCGCCCGCGGGCTTCTCGGGGTTGTCGCCTCCGCCGATCATGCCGCCGGCAGGGTTGCCGTCAAGGGTTTCGGTAATCAGATAATGCACCGAATAGCCAGCAGCGGAAAGGGCGAGGTCGGTGTCGGCGGCGGTTTCGTTCAGGTTGGGGGATCCCTTCGCGTCACCTTCTTTTGTGCTGGCGAGTGCTTCCCTGAAGCTATTGCTCCAGTTCATTTCGATCCACGAGCCATTGCTCAGCCAGGCTCCGCCAACGCAGTCAGCGCTGTCGGAAAGCGTGATGGGTGCGGACTCGAGGCCGTCGGCAAAGAAGATCGTGCGCAGGGCCGAGTAGCCAACCGAGGTGATTACCGCCGGCGTGCCGAAGCTTCCCATGGCGATGGATTCGTAGGCAACGTCGTTGGTGTTATGGCGTGCGAACGGATATGAGCTGATGACGGAGCCGCTCGAGTCAAACGAGACGAGGTGCACAGTGGTGCTGCCGTTCTTCTTGAACAGCGGAGACTCGTCGCTCGGCGCATCGAGCAGGGTGAGCTCGTTGGCTGCGGTAGTTTCAAGATCAGGGGAGCCAACCGATTCGGGCTTGTCCAACGCCACCGCGATGAAGCCGCTGTCGCTTTCCGAGACCGCAACAATCTCGTCGCAGCCGGGGTCGCAAAGCTTGACCGTAGGGGTGATGCTGGACAGGTTGAGGAAGGCTCCGTCGGCAATGGCG
>JAFXIM010000120.1 GCA_017533165.1 Eggerthellaceae bacterium | reverse complement strand
GGCATACGCTCGATAACGTCACCGCGAGCTCGATGGCAAACCGCTTCGCAGAAAAATGCACCCGAACCGTGTAGGTCCGGGTGCATTTTTGTGAGCTATGATCTTGCGTCTTTACGCCTTGAGAGCTCGGTAAGCCTTAGGCGAAGGGCGCGAAGGTCGATTAGAAGCACGCGACGATTGGTTGCGCAGGGCAGCTATTTTCTTTGCGCGACGCGGGCTCTTTATGCAGAACATGTTACGAATGCTTCGCGAATTGGCACTCTCACAAGGGGAGTGCTACCATGTTCTCGATACACACGAAACCTCACGATAGGAGGCTTCCATGTCTTTTGAGAAGTTCACCGATAAAGCCCGCAAGGTCTTGGTGCTCGCGCAGGATGAGGCCCGCGCCCTGCATCAGCCCTTCGTCGGCACCGAGCATGTGCTGCTCGGCCTCATCCAGGAAAAGGACGGTCTTGCCGCCCAGGCTCTCGATCGCTTGAACGTGAGCTATGAGGCCACGGTGCAGATGATTCGTCAGGTTGTCACCATCGACGAGTCCTCTGACATCACCGGGCACCTTTCCTTCACGCCTCGCGTGAAGCGCGTGCTTGAGAATTCCCTGCGCGAGGCCATGCAGATGGGCCAGTCCTATATCTCCACCGAGCATCTTCTGCTCGGCATTGTTCGCGAAGGCGAGGGTACCGCGCTTGAGGTGCTTGCGCGCATGGGCGTATCGGGTGACGACATCCGCGGCGCGCTGAATGACCTCGTGGGCCAGAGCGCAGTGTATGCTGGTCGTACCGGCTTTGACCCTGCGGGTGGCCCGTCCGACAGCATGCTCAAGGAGTTCGGCACCGACCTCACGAAGAAGGCGTCCGACGGCAAGCTCGATCCCGTCATCGGCCGTGCTGCTGAGATCGAGCGCGTCATGCAGATCCTTTCCCGCCGCCAGAAAAACAACCCGCTCATCTTAGGCGAGCCCGGCGTCGGAAAGACGGCCATAGTCGAGGGCTTGGCGCAGCTCATCGTTGCCAACCAGGTGCCTGACTTGCTGCGCAAAAAGCGCTTGATCACCCTGGACGTTTCAGCGCTCGTTGCCGGCTCCAAGTACCGCGGTGAGTTTGAGGACCGTCTGAAGAAGGTCATCAAGGAAGTTATCGACGCGGGTGACGTCCTTCTGTTCATCGACGAAATCCATACCATTATCGGCGCTGGATCGGCCGAGGGCTCCATTGACGCTGCGGCCATCTTGAAGCCGCCGCTGTCTCGCGGCGAGATTCAGATCATCGGCGCCACCACACTCGAGGAGTATCGCAAGCACCTCGAAAAGGACTCGGCGCTCGAGCGTCGCTTCCAGCCCCTCACCATCAACGAGCCCAACGAGGAGCAGGCAGTTCGCATCATGGAGGGCCTGCGCGATCGTTACGAGGCTCACCATCAGGTCAAGTTCACCGATGAGGCACTGCAGGCCGCCGTCGCCCTTTCCGGTCGCTACATCCAGGACCGCTACCTTCCCGACAAGGCCATTGACGTGCTTGATGAAGCGGGCGCGCGCATGCGCATTCGTAACATGACCCTGCCCAAGGAGCTGCGTGAGCTTGACGACGAGCTTCGTCGCGTACGTTCCGAAAAGGACGTCGCCATTGGCAGCCAGGACTTCGAGCGCGCGGCTTTGCTGCGTGACGAGGAAACGGCACTCAAGGAAAAGCGCGAGCAGGCCGAAAAGCAGTGGGAGGCAGATTCCGCGAAAACGGTGAGCCAGGTCACTATGGCAGACATCGCCGATGTCGTGTCCATGACCACGGGCGTGCCCGTGAGCAACCTTACCGAAGCCGAAACCGAGAAGCTGCTTCGCATGGAGGGCGTGTTGCACGAGCGCATCGTCGGTCAGGAAGAGGCGGTTACCGCTCTCTCGAAGGCCATCCGCCGTTCGCGCTCCGGCTTGAAGGATCCGCGTCGTCCCGCAGGCTCCTTTATCTTCCTCGGCCCCTCGGGCGTGGGTAAGACCGAGCTTTCCAAGGCTCTGGCAGAGTTCCTGTTCAACTCCGAAGACGCGCTGCTTTCCTTCGACATGTCCGAGTACATGGAAAAGCACAGCGTATCTCGCCTAGTGGGCAGCCCTCCGGGCTACGTTGGCTTTGACGAGGGCGGTCAGCTCACCAAGGCCGTGCGCCAGCGCCCGTATTCGGTGGTTCTCTTCGACGAGATCGAAAAAGCCCATCCGGACGTGTTCAACATCCTGCTCCAGATTCTGGAAGAGGGACGTCTGACCGACTCTCAGGGCCGCACCGTTGACTTCCGCAATACCGTCATCATCATGACCTCCAACGTCGGTGCGCGAGACATCGCCCAAACCACCACGCTCGGCTTTTCCGCAGCGGGTGACCGTGGTCTTTCCGACAAGGAGATCAAGAGCCGCGTCATGGCCGAGATGAAGCGCATGTTCAGGCCCGAGTTCCTCAATCGCCTCGACGAGATCATCGTGTTCAAGTCGCTCACCGAGGAAGAGATCGGCGAGATCGTCGAGCTCATGGTGGCCGACCTGCGCGACCGCCTCATCGCCCAGAACATGACCATCAACCTCGACGAGGAGGCTCGCAAGCTCATCGCCAAGGAGGGAACTGACGTTACCTTCGGTGCCCGCCCGCTGCGCCGCGCCATCCAGCGTATGTTGGAAGACCCCCTGTCCGAGCAGATTCTCGAGGGCAAGTGGACGTCGGGTTCGGTCATCGACGTGCATGTCGCAGACGGCGAGCTGGTGTTCGAAGCCGGCAGCGGCTCCATTCCGGCACCGCGCAAGCGCGACAGCATTGCGCGTGAGGCGGAACTTCTGCTGACCAACTTCGACTTGGGGCACACTGGCTCCTCCCGCGGTGGTGCGGGTGTCTCCGGCGGCGCTGCTGACTAGCGGCAACGCACGCTGCAAACTTGGTGTTTCGAAGGGGCTACTTCGGTAGCCCCTTTCGTTTTGCCTGCGCGTACCTTCCGCAAAGCCGCCCTAAGATTGCGGGCGTGTTGATCTATACTGTGAAGTTAACACCATCCCGAGCAAGGAGATGCCATGTCTCAAATCGTCGATCCCATTCACGAAGCCGCTGTTTTGGTCGAGCCTGACTTCGTCATGGACGAATTGGACTTCGACGCCTTGGGCAATGCCGGCAATCGCTTCGAGGGCAAGGTAGATAAAAAGCCTCTCACGGCCGCCGTTATCTTAGCAGGCGGTTCTGGCGAGCGCTTTGGCAAGGAGGGTGGCAAGCAGCTGGTCGAGATTGCGGGCAAGCCGGTGCTTACCTGGTCGGTCGAAGCCTTTGACGCTGTGGGCGATATCGGTCTCATCGTGGTCGTCTGCCCGAAGGATCGCACCGAGGAGTATCTCGCAACCGCCATCGAGCCCTATTCCTTCGTAACCCCCATCGTCGTGGCTCCTTCGGGGTCTATCCGCCAGGAGTCGGCCTTCTCCGGTTTGGAGAAGGTGGGCGATGAATTCGAGTATGTCGTGTTGCATGACGGTGCCCGTCCGCTCATCACTCCTGACCTTATTTTGCACACCATCAACACCGTCAAGGGCAACTTCGACTGCGACGGCGCCGTGGTGGGCCACCCCACCGTCGATACGCTCAAAGTGGTTGAAGATGGCGTCATCATGGGTACGCCCGACCGCAGCGTGTTCTGGAACGCGCAAACTCCGCAGATCTTCCGTACCGGCATCTATCGTCGCGCGCATGCAAGCGCTCTGTCTGACGGTTTCGTCGGCACCGATGACGCATCGCTCATCGAGCGCTTGGGCGGTAAGATCCTTATGGTGGAAGGCAAGCGTGACAACATCAAGCTCACCGTCCCCGAGGACTATGAAATTTTGGCGTCCGCCGTTCTCAACAGGGGAGCTAAGTAATGGTCGCAGACGTGAACATGGCAGGCTTGCGGACGGGTTTGGGCTATGACGTCCACGCCTTTGCCGAGGGCCGCAAGCTCATTTTGGGTGGCGTTGACATTCCCCACGTTCGCGGTTTGCTCGGTCATTCCGACGCCGATGTATTGGCCCATGCCGTTTCCGACGCCCTTTTGGGAGCATGCCGTGGAGGAGACATAGGCAAGCTCTTTCCCGACACCGACCCCGCTTACAAAGGCGCCGACTCTTTGAAGCTGCTTGCCGCTGTGGCCGATCACGTCCGCGGTTTGGGCTTTGAGATTCTCGATGTGGACAGCGTGATTGCCGCTCAGGCGCCCAAGCTGTCTCCCTATCGCGATCAGATGAGGGAAAACCTCGCCGCCGCCATGGGCATTTCCGTCGACAACGTCGGCGTCAAGGCAACCACCACCGAGCGACTCGGCTTCGAGGGCCGTGAAGAGGGCATTTCCGCCACGGCCACCTGTCTTCTGTGTCGATGTTCCTAGCGCAACATCGGGCAGCTTTGTACTTCGATACATTCAAAGCGCCCTATGTGCGCATTTCTCACGTGTGTATGTACGATCGGTCGTGCAGCAGGTGGCTTTGATCACTAAACGCCTTGCATCCGGCTTGACCAAGTTGGTGCTGAGCGAAGGTCTCCTGCATCGACGCGACAGCGCTCAAATTCAACTCAGGAGACCATCATGAACATATTCCGCATCATCAAAGAAGACATCCAGGCCGTTAAGGAGCGCGATCCCGCCGCGCAAAGCTCGTTTATCATCTGGCTGACCTATCCAGGTTTGCACGCACGTTGGTCCCATGTGGTTGAGCACTGGTTGTGGAATCACGGCCTCAAGCGTTTGGCGCGCATTTCCTCGCAGTTCACCCGCTTCATGACCGGCGTGGAAATCCACCCCGGCGCTCAGATTGGCCGCCGCTTCTTCATCGATCATGCCATGGCCGTCATCATCGGCGAGACCACCATCATCGGCGACGACTGCACCATCTACCAGTGCGTCACCTTGGGCGGAACGGGCAATGAGGTTGGCAAGCGCCATCCCACTCTGGGCAACAACGTCACCGTAGGCGTGGGTGCTGCGGTGCTCGGCAACATCACCATTGGAGACAACTCCAAAATCGGCGGCGGTGCCGTGGTGGTTAAGGACGTTCCCGCAAACTGCACCGTGGTCGGCATTCCCGGTCATATCGTGGTGCGAGACGGCCAGCGCGTCCACAGCGAGCAGGTGGACAAGGTTAATCGCAAGGAGAACCTGCCCGACCCCATCGAGGAGCGTTTCGCGTTGGATGCCGATCGTATCGAGCAGCTCGAGCAGCGTATTAAGGAGCTCGAGGCCCGTCTTTCGCAGCATGATTAACGAGTATGCGGTATTCTTTGCAAGGATGAAAACTGCCCCAAAAGGGCTTTGGAATAGGAGATAAACCATGATCAAGCTTTACGACACTAAAGAACGTCGCAAGGTGGAGCTCGTGCCCCTGCGCGAGGGCAAGGTCAGCATGTACGTGTGCGGCCCTACGGTTTACAACCGTATCCACATCGGCAATGCTCGTACCTTCATTAGCTTCGATACCATTCGCCGCTACCTCATGTGGCGCGGCTATGACGTCACCTTCGTTCAGAACGTGACTGACGTTGACGACAAGATTATCAAGCGCGCCAACGAAGAGGGCCGCACCGCCGCCGAGGTTGCTTCCGAGTACACCGAGCGCTTCATTGCCGACATGCATGAGGCAGGTGTGAAGGATCCGGACGTGCGCCCGAAGGCCACTGAGGAGATCGGAACCATGATTGAGCTCATCGAGGAGCTCATTGCAGGTGGGCACGCGTACGCCGTTGAGGGCGATGTGTACTTTGCCGTCCGTTCCTATGAGGGCTACGGCCAGCTTTCCGGCCGCAACATCGACGAGATGGAAGGCGGTCACCGCGAGCTTCGCGCTGACGGCCAGGGCCTCGAAGACCGCAAGCGCGACCCGCTCGACTTCGCTCTCTGGAAGGCTGCAAAGCCCGGCGAGCCTTCTTGGCCGTCCCCCTGGGGTGAGGGTCGTCCGGGTTGGCATATCGAGTGCTCGGCTATGTCCCACAAATACCTAGGTCTGCCCTTTGACATTCACGGCGGTGGCTCTGACCTGGTGTTTCCGCATCACGAAAACGAGCGCGCCCAGTCCGAGGCCGCGTACGGCTGCACCTTCGCCAATCATTGGATGCACTCTGGGATGCTTCAGATCAACCAGGAGAAGATGAGCAAGTCGCTCGGCAATTTCATGCTGCTGTTCGAGGTGCTTGAGACCACGCGTCCGGCCGCTCTGCGTATGCTCATGCTGCAGACGCATTACCGTTCCCCGCTTGATTTCTCCGAGGATCGTTTGGCTGAGGCAGACTCGGCGCTTACGCGTATCGAGAACGCGGTAAAGAACCTCGATTGGCTTGTTGAGACGGCAGCCGAAGGTGGAGCTGCGGTTGACAGCGCTGCCCTTGTTGCCCGCGTCGCTGCTGCGCGCGAGGGCTTCACGGACGCCATGGATGATGACTTCAATGCTCCTGCGGCACTCGGTGAGATCTTCTCCTTGGTGGGTGAGGTCAATGCCGCCGTGGCTGACAAGAGCCTGTCGCCTGCCGATGTCGAGGCCGTTTCCGCAGCGCGCGAATGCATCGTCGAGCTTATGGATGTTTTGGGCATCGCCCTTGTTGAGGAGGCTGGCGAAGCTTACCCGATCGAGGTTGTATCCCTTGCCGCCGAGATCGCCGGATTTGCCGGCACCGATCCGGCTGAGGCCGTCCAGGCTTTGTTGGATGCACGCGCTGCCGCCCGCAAGGAGAAGAACTGGGCTGTGGCGGATGGTGTTCGCGATGGCCTGAAGAACCTTGGCTTTGTGATCGAGGACACCCCGCAGGGTGCTCGCGTTACCTATGGCGCGTAAGCTGCCGCATTGACGGCGGCGCTTGGATTACGTGGCCGTCAATGTGCCGACAACGAGGTTTACTTGCACTGAAGCCCGTATGCGAACGAATTGAGTTCGCATACGGGCTTCGCTATTCCAAGGCATCTGCTTGTTTGGGCGGCTGATGGCTCCCCTTGCTTCGGCGTCATTGTCTTTTACGAGCCGCACCCCCGTACCTAGGGATCTTTGGCCAAAACATGCGTCCATGTCGACAAATAATCAACCAAAACAGTCCTATTTGGCCAAGATGTGCCTCGATGTCGACACTTTTACGGGTTCCGTTCTCTTTTGACGGGCGTTTCTGTCGACATCAACGGTGCTTTTGGCCAGAAAAGGCCCGATTTCTCGTTAACTTGTCGACATGGATGCATCTTTTGGCCGGCGGGCATTACGGCGAAAAAAGCTCCGCCGCACGAGTGGAGCCAGTCAGCTCACTCGGGCGGCGGGGTTGCTTGGGTTTCGATGGCTTGGCTTTCGCTAGTCTTCTTCCTCGTCAAAGTCGTCCTCGTCGAAGTCATCGAGGGCGTCCTGGATGAACATCTGCAGTTCGTCGATGGCCTCTTCAGCTCGCTCAACAAGGTCAAGTTGATCTTTCTTCTCGTTCACCTCGTCTGCGACGCGATCGTATTCGTCGCGAATGGCCTCGAGCTCTTCGGCTGCCTTCTCGATGGCGGCCGTGTCGGTCTTTATGAAGCGGTTAGCTAGGTACTTGAAGATATAGGAGCCAGCCGCATAGCCCAAAACGCCGGCGACGATGGCGCCCGGCATGCCAAACCCCAGCCCTCGCGTGGCGAACACGGCAACTATGCACAGGAACAATCCGCCGTATACGGGCCAGAAGCCCTTGGTCATGTTGCCGGCATTGGCGGCCTTGCGCTTTTCCGCATGATCCTTGACCAGGTCGGCGCGCTGCTCGGTGAGCCTTGCGATAACGGCGTCAATGGAGTCTTCGAGCGCATCATAGCGGGCGTTGACCGCATCGAGGGCTTCCGACTCTCGTCTGAGCGCTTCGGCGACTTCAGGAGACATATGGTCGGACAGGGTCTCGCAGGCAACCTGTACGCCTATGGGGTTAAGCGATTCGTGGGTTGCCCCGAATTCGCCCGCCTCGTACGCATCGATGCGCTTTTCGATTTTGCCGCGCTCACGCGCGAGCAGCGACAGCGCCTCGGCCACCTTGTCTGCGCTGGCCTCATTGGCCGTGGTGTTGATCTCGTTTTCCACGAAAGCCTCTTCCTCGGAGTTTTGCGAATATCGCCATTGTACGTGAAGTGCGGTCTACAATGTTCACAAAGCGCTTGCTCGCAGGAGCAAACAGGCGATGCCGGTCGAAGGGCTTGGGTCGAGCGAACGGACCAACGATGAAGGGATGGGAATGCGCAGACGGGTTCTCAATGTCGAAGACGTCATAAACATCGAGCGACGTATCGCGCAAAGCGGGGGAAAGCTTGACGGTCTCATGCGTCGAGCTGGCTCGGCTTTGGCTGATGCTGCTATAGCCCTGTTCGCCGACGTGCGCGAGGAGGGGAGGGCTGGCTTTGCGCCGCTCGAGCTTTCG
This sequence comes from Eggerthellaceae bacterium, assembly GCA_017533165.1. The sequence continues at coordinate 9,411 of JAFXIM010000120.1, read as the reverse complement.
GGCGTATGCGGTGCCTGCTCGCTTAGCCGCTGTGCTATACGGAGGTCGTGCGGGTCGGGGTTTCCCTTCGATTTGCCCCGCGTGCTCGTTTTAGCGGGTGCGGGCAACAATGGCGGTGATGGCTGGACGGCGGCTGACACGTTGGCTGCGGCTGGTTGTCAGGTGACGCTCGTAAGCCCCTGTGCCCCCGAGGACTTGCGTTCCGAGCCCGCTCGCAGCGAGGCCCTGCGCGTGTCGGGCGCCTTTCCCGTTCTGGTCAATCCCGATGCCGAGAGCGTGCGTAAAGCTCTTGTCGACGTAGATCTCGTCATTGATGCCATGCTCGGCGTGGGCTTTTCGGGCACTGAGGTCAGGGAGCCCTTTGCTACGTGGATGAAGCTGCTTGATCGAGCTCGCCATCGCGGCGTGCTCGTGGTGTCGGCCGACGTTCCGAGCGGCCTTGACGCGCAGACGGGCCAATGTGCTCATCCTTGCGTGCAGGCCGATGCCACGGTGACCATGATTGCCTGTAAGAAGGGCCTGATCAGACCCTCGGCGGCGCGCTATGTGGGTGAGATCATTCCCGCAAACCTTGGTGTGCGTTTTGACGAGCATGCTCGCCTCATTCCCAATCCCATGCCCTTGTATGAGTTGGAGGACTACCTCGCGCGAATCTACGAGCCCTTCCCGCAAGGACAATTAGCTGCGCATCCAGTTGCTTCGGCCGATGCGGATGGGGAAGGTAAGCGCGGCAAATCCCCAACTCGCCGTCGAAGGCTTATGCCCGACTGGTTCCCGACCGCTGCCCTCCGGGAAGCTGATGGAGCCATGCCGCCGGGCGTTTCCGCTTCAAGCCCCGCCTTCGGGGCTGCGCCGGCACCTGATTTGGCCCAGCTTGTGCCCTCGGCCCCGTGCGCGCCCGCACCCTGCGAGCAGGCTTCCTGTGCGCCTGTGCCCCTTGAGGCTGTGGGCCAAACCAGTTTGCTTGACGCCCTCGACGCTCTCGATGCGCCCTTCTCGGTGTTGCTCATGGAGCTCATTGACGCTCGCGGCATGAGCGACGTTGAGGTATACAAACGCGCCGGCATGAGCAGGCAGCTCTTTTCGAAGATCAGAAGCTCGCACGAGTATCGTCCTGCCAAGAAAACGGTGCTCGCCTTAGCAGTTGCCCTCGAGCTCTCCCTTGATGAAACTCAAGGGCTGCTCGAGCGCGCGGGTTTTGCCCTTTCGCATTCGAGTAAAGCCGACGTCATAGTCGAGTACTTCATCGTGAACGAGATTTACGACGTCATGGCTATCAACGAGGCGCTCTATCGCTACGACCAGCCTCTGCTGTAGGTGGCTTTCGCGGTGGGTGCGCATCAAATGTCGCCTGCCAGTTGACCTATCGGCTTTTCGGTTTTCGTAAGCTGGACCCAAGAGTTCAGCCTACGAAAGGAAAAGCCATGAAGAAAGATCTGACCGAGCTCGTGTTCATCCTCGATCGCAGCGGATCGATGTGCGGCATGGAAGATGACACCATTGGCGGGTTCAACACCGTTCTCAAGAAGAACGCCGAGGCCGAAGGTGATGCCTTCGTCTCTCTGGTTCTGTTCGATCACGAAACCGAGGTGATCGTGGACCGCAAGCCCATAGCCGAGGTCGAGCAACTGACAGCCGAGGCTTATTATGTGCGCGGATCTACGGCCCTGCTCGACGCGGTGGGCAAGTCCGTCAAGTTCATCGAGCGCGTGCATCGTTACCTTCCCGAGGACCACGTTCCCGAGAAGACCGTTTTCGTCATCACCACCGATGGCTACGAAAACGCCAGCACCGAGTTTTCCTATGAGCGCATCAAGCGCCTGATCGGCAAGAAGCAGGACGAAGGCTGGGAGTTTTTGTTCCTCGGCGCCAACATCGACGCCGCCAAGGAAGCGGGCAGGATTGGCATTACCGCCGATCGCGCGGCTACCTACCTCAACGATTCCCAGGGCGCCGGTCTTATGTATGGCGCTGTAGCGGAGGCGACTTGCTGTATGAGAAGTGCGCCCGAGCCTCGCTCGATGGGAGCGAGTTGGAAGGCTGACATCGATCGCGATACCCGCAAGCGCGGTAAACGTAAGTAGGTCTAGTTCCCCTTGCCCTCCACGATCCGCCAAGCACGCCCGCGTAGGGCCCTTGCTTGGCGGATTCGCCTTTTGATCTGCTAAGATCGCAGCCATGGAAAACATCCCCTCACATAGCGACGTCTTCGCGGTGCCTAAGCCCATTCGCATGGAGCTTTTGGCTCCCGCTGGCGGCATGGAGCAGCTCGAGGCTGCCATTCGTTTTGGTGCCGATGCGGTCTATCTGGCTGCGGATAAATTCGGCATGCGCGCCCGCGCCGCCAACTTCACCATGGATCAAATTCCCGTTGCGGTTGCATATGCGCACGACCGCGGCGTGCAGGTGCACGTGACTTGCAACGTGCTCATGAACCCTGCCGATACCGATGAGCTGCCGGAGTTTTTCCGCGCCATGAACGAGGCAAAGGTTGACGCCCTCATCATTTCCGATCTGGGTGCTTTCTCCCTCGCTCGGGAGTTTGCCCCTGATGTTGACTTGCATGTGAGCACCCAGGCTTCGGTTGCCAATGCGCAGGCGGCGCGTATGTGGCACTCGCTTGGAGCGAAGCGCATCGTGTGCGCTCGCGAGATGAGCCTCGACGACATCCGTCGCATGCGCGCCGAAACTCCTGCCGATCTTGAAATCGAGGCCTTCGTTCACGGCGCCATGTGCATGGCTGTCTCGGGGCGCTGCCTTATAAGCACCTATCTCACGGGCCGTTCGGGAAACAAGGGGCACTGCACGCAGCCCTGCCGTTGGAGCTATACGCTTGAGGAAGAGAAGCGTCCCGGCGAACATTTTCCCATCGAGGAAGATGGTCGAGGTACCTTCATCGTGAATGCCCGCGATATGAACATGCTGCCCTACCTGCGCCAACTTGAAGAGGCGGGCGTTTCTTCCATCAAGATCGAGGGGCGCAACAAGAAGGCGTTCTACGTTGCCAGCGTGGTGGGAGCTTATCGTCGTGTGCTCGATGGAGAGCCTTGGGAAAACGTGGCCGCGGAGCTCGAGGACGTGTCGCATCGGCCCTATGGGACGGGTTTCTACTTCGGCGAGGCCAACCAAGCAACCAGCTACGATGGTTATGAGCAGCAAACCATGCACGTGGCAGATGTGGTGTCATGCGAGCCGGTGCCTTCGGGCGCAAGCGGCGCTTCGGACGCAAGCGGTGCCTCGGAGATCGCCCAGCAGGGTGAGTCCGCGCCGTGCTATCGACTTGTGACACGCTGCCGCAATCGCTATTGCGAGGGCGACTCTATCGAGATCCTTGCTCCGCGCAAAGAGGTGAAGCAGCATACCATCCGCAACCTCACCTGGTTGCCTGCGCCAAGCGAAGATGCTCCCAACCCGAAACCTACGCCCGTTGCGGTGGCAAACCGCTCGTGCGACCTGTATCGATTCGACATCGATGAGTCTGTAGAAGCGGGCTCGTTCGTGCGCGTTAGAACCTTCAGGCGCTCCGCGCGGCACGAAGACCCGCTTGCCAAAACGCCACCCCCGCACAAAGCGCCGGATCCTAAGGAGGAGTAAAACCATGACCACCGTCTCCAGTATTTTCGAAACAGGCAAAATGCCCGTCTCCTTTGAGATCTTCCCACCGAAGGGCGACCTCACTTTGACGACGGCGCGTGCCATGGCAAGTGAGCTTGCCGAACTCAACCCGAGCTTTATCAGCGTTACCTGTTCCGCAGGCGGCAGCGGCAACGCTCAGGCAACCCCGGCCATCGCCGCCATGATTGCCGACGAGTTCTCCATTCCGACGGTTGCTCATATTACCTGCATTAACGCGAGCCATGCCTCTATCGTTGACGCTATCACCGACATGCGCGAGCGCGGCATCGAAAACGTGCTCGCATTGCGCGGTGACGTTGTTGCCGGCAAGGAGCCATCTGATGCCTTCCGCTACGCAAAGGATCTAATTCCCCTCATGGCCGAGGCGGGCTTTTGTGTGGGCGCGGCAGCTTATCCCGAGGGTCACATCAAGTGCGAATGCGAGAAGGCCAATATCGAGTACCTCAAGCAGAAGCAGGATGCTGGCGCCGACTTCTTCGTTACTCAGCTTTGCTTCGACAACGAGCGCATATACCGCTTCATGGACGCTGCCGATTCCGCGGGTATCACCCTTCCCATTACGCACGGCATCATGCCCTTTATGAGCAAGGACCAGATTTCGCGCATGGTGTTCATGTGTGGAGCTTCGCTTCCTTCGGCCATCGTCAAAATCCTCGCCAAGTACGAAAACGATCCTGAGGCACTGACCCAGGCGGGTATTGAGTACGCTTGCAAGCAGCTCGTCGATCTGGCTCAGCATGGTGTAGACGGCTTGCACGTGTATTGCATGAACAAGCCCGAGGTTGCCCGAGCGACCGTGACAGCTATCCGCGCTGCAGGGTTCTAAGCCGCTGCTCATGACCGGCAATCAAGTGGCGGAGCGCAGAGCGCTTGTCGTTGACGCGCAGCCTGACGCCGACGAGGCCTTGGGCTATCTGGGTTATGCGGGGCAACGCCTTGGCGAAGGTATGCGCAAGCGTCTTGAGATAGCTCGATCGCACTGCGAAGGCTTTGTGGCGAGCGGGGTCTTTGCTGCATACGAGCCCGACGCGCTTGTCCTGCCGGGCAAAGACATAGCCTCTCACTTGAACGGCGCGTCGTGCGTGGTGGTCATGGCGGTAACGCTTGGCGCGCAAAGCGAGCGCGTGCTTCGCCGGGAGATGGCCCTTTCAGCAACGGACGGCATGTTGCTCGACGCATTCGCCTCATCGATGGCTGAAGATGCCGCCCGCCTTTTACATGAGAAGATAAGCGCTTGGGCTGAGCTTCAGGGCCTGTATGCCGGCGGACGTTTCAGCCCGGGCTATGGTGACCTCCCCCTTGACGTGCAGCCCGATCTGCTCGATGCGTTGAACGCGGGCAAGGTGCTCGGCTTGGGCCTCACGCCTGCCAATTTGCTCGTTCCTGCGAAGAGCGTGACCGCTATCATAGGCTTGTTCTCCGATCCGGTTTCCAACGAAGGTCCTGCTGAAGCGGCTTCGCGTCAAGCGTGCGAGAGCTGCGATCGCAGGCAAACCTGTCCGATCTATCGCGAAGGAAGGGTATGCCATGGCGGCACATCTCGATAGCCTGCAGATCAAAGACCAATACCTGCGCCGCGTGCTCGAGGGGAGGGAGTTTCTCCTGTTCGATGGCGCGTTCGGCACTATGATGCAGCGTGCGGGTCTCACCTTGCGGGGGGAGAACCCAGATCTGCTTAACCTCGAGAAGCCGGAGGCCATCACGGCTATCCACCGGGCTTACGTCGAGGCGGGCGCACATGTTGCCACCACGAACACCTTTGGCGCGAACGCACTAAAGTTGGGAGGTGCGACTAGCGTCGCGGAGGTTTACGAGGCTGCGGCTGCGGCAGCTCGCGCATCCGGTGCCCGCTATGTTGCCGGCGATATAGGCCCGACGGGTGCCCTGCTTGAGCCTATGGGGCTCCTAAGCTTTGAACTCGCTTACGAGGTCTTCGCTGAGCAGGCGCGCGCCGCACGTGATGCCGGTTGCGACCTCATCGTCGTAGAAACCATGTCGGATCTGCGCGAGGCTAAGGCTGCAGTTTTGGCTGCTACGACGGAAACGCAGCTTCCCGTGTTCGTAACCATGACCTTTGGCGAAGACGGGCGCACTTTCTTGGGAACCACGCCTGCCATAGCCGCCATTACGCTTTCCTCCCTCGGCGTTGCCGCCGTCGGTATGAACTGTTCGCTTGGCCCCGATGAGCTCATTCCCCTCGTTGAGCAGATGGCGCCGCATATGCGCTGCCCTCTCATGGTGCAGCCCAACGCCGGCCTACCGCGCGTGCAGGATGGCCAAACCGTCTACGATGTCACTCCCGATCGGTTTGCGGCCTCTATGGAGCGCATCCTTGATGCGGGAGCCACTATCGTGGGCGGTTGCTGCGGCACCGATCCGGGTTTTATCGCAGAGCTGGAGAAGCTGCTTTGCGCGCGCAAGCCTGTTCGTCCTGCTTACCAAGAGGCGTTCTGCGTCACGAGTGCCCAAGAGGCTGTGGTCTTGCCCCAGGGAGAAAGCCTCGTGGCTGTTATTGGCGAGCGCATCAACCCTACGGGAAAGAAGCGCCTGAAGGAGGCCCTGCGAAGGGCCGAGTACGATTACGTGGTGGGGGAGGCCTTCGATCAGCAAAAGGCCGGGGCGGATATCCTCGACGTCAACGCTGGTCTTCCAGACATAGACGAGCCGCGAGTTCTCGCGGAGCTGGTAGACGTTCTCCAGGCAACCATCACCACGCCCTTGCAGATAGACTCATCCGACCCTGCCGCCATCGAGGCTGCCGTGCGCGCCTATGCGGGTAAACCTTTGGTGAACTCCGTCAACGGAAAGGCGGAGAGCATGGCAAGCGTGCTTCCCCTGGTCAAGCGCTACGGCTGCTCTGTTGTGGGCCTGACGCTGGACGAAGACGGCATTCCGCCTACGGCCGAGGGTCGCTTTGCCATTGCGCAAAAGATCGTCGATGCGGCGGCAACCTACGGCATTCCGCGCTGTGACGTTGCCATTGATTGTCTGGTTATGGCTGCCGCCACCAACCAAAGCGAGATCCGGGAGATTCTGCGCGCCATCACCCTTGTCAAGGAGCGACTTGGCGTGCGCGTCGTGCTCGGCGTTTCCAATGTGAGCTTCGGTATGCCCGCCCGCCCTCTTCTCAACGCAAGCTTCTTGCTGGCGGCCTTTGGGGCTGGTCTTGACCTTCCCATTTTGAACCCGCTCTCTGCGCGCTATCGCGATGCCGTTGCTGCTTTCCGCGTCATCAACGGCCAGGATGTGGGAGCTGCGTCTTTCTTGGGGGAGTACGCGACGGCGGTCGACCCCTATGACGTGCCCGGAGTTGACGGTGCAGGCACGCTTGCCGTGGGGCTTTCGCAAGCTCCTTCCGACTCGGCTCAAGGCGTGGCTGCGCGCGTTTCGTCTCCTGCTGTTGGGGGTTGCCCCATCGCCGTGGCCGAGGCTTTCGTCCAGGATGCCGATCTCGTGGCCGAGGCTGCCGAGGCGGCGCTTGCCGGGCGTGCATCTGCACTTGCCCGAGTTAGCGAGCGTTTGCTTGAGGGGCATGAGGCGCTCGAGGTGATCAACGCCGTTTTCGTTCCCATTCTTGATTTGGTGGGCCTGAAATACGACGCAGGGGAGTTCTTCCTTCCACAGCTCATGGCTTCCGCCGAGGCGGTTAAGGCCGGTTTCGACGTAGTTCGTCAGCAGGCCTCGGCTGCTGAGGCCGCTGCAGGTGATCAGGGGCCTCAGTCGCGTCGCGAGATCATCGTGGCCACCGTTGCGGGAGACATTCACGATATTGGCAAGAACATCGTGAAAATGCTGCTTGAGAACTACGGTTTTGCCGTCATCGACCTTGGTCGCGATGTGTCTGCGGAAAAGATCGTCGAGGAGGTGGTTGCGCGCAAGGTGCGCCTGCTCGGTCTTTCCGCGCTCATGACCACCACGGTGAAGGCCATGGAGCAGACCATAGCCCTGCTGCGCGAGCGCGCCCCCGAATGTGCGGTTTTGGTTGGAGGGGCGGTTCTGACCGAGTCTTACGCCAAGCAGATCGGTGCCGATTTCTACGCCAAGGATGCTGCGGAAGGCGCGCGTATTGCCACGCGCTACTTCGACTCTCTCTGATGTGCGCATAGCGGCATACGCCCCACGTGTCCGGGCGTTTGCTGAGGGATGGTGCGCTCGTCTAAGTTTGTTGAAGTTCACGTCTTGCGTGACGGTGCTTTTTAGTATTATGGGTTCAACGTTACACCCAAAGGAAAGGGGCCATCATGGGAGTGAAAGCCGCCGAGGTTCTCGAAATATCCTACGATGATCTGAGGACTTACCTGCACGCAAACCATTCCGTCTACATGGAGGTCGAAGGCGCAACCTACTACCTCACTGACGTGAACGATCGTTATTGGCGCGTTCAGGACACCGCTCAGCTGAATGAGAAGGGTCACTATGTTGACTGCAGCGAGCTTGTCCCGACCATCGGTGAGTTCCTCAGTCTTCCTTTTGCCGACGGCAAGTCCATCACCGATCTGTTCGATCAGGCTACTTTCTACGCCTCCATCAAGGAATAGCCACGATCTACAACTTAATATGCACCTAGATGGCCGCTCGAAGTAGCGGCCATCTTTTATGCTCGGCCCCTTGCGCGTCACCCCCAAATCAGTGCTATGATGCGGCATGTAACATGAGATAGTCGCATGACACGTCATCACGAGCACGCATTCCCCTCTGCCAGCTTGGCGGTCTGCTTTTGCGCATGGCGCGTTTTCGGCGACGCAAAGAGAAAGAGGAATCCACTATGTCCGATTGCTCCGGTTCCTGCTCGAGCTGCGGCGTTTCCGGCTGCGGTGATCGCACTGCTCCTCAGGGCCCGCGTACCCTCGAGCCTAACAAGGCATCTGCCATCAAGCATGTCGTAGGCGTTGTTTCTGGCAAGGGTGGCGTTGGCAAGTCGCTTGTCACCAGCCTTCTCGCAAGCGAGATGAACAGACGCGGCCATTCTGTCGCCATTCTCGATGCAGACGTGACGGGCCCCTCTATCCCAAAGACCTTTGGCCTTACGGGCGGCCTTCAGGGCTGCGAAGATGGCATCGTTCCCCCCACAACCGAAAGCGGCATCAAGGTGATGTCGGTCAACCTCATGCTTCCCCAGGCCGACGTGCCCGTTGCCTGGCGCGGCCCGGTGGTTTCCGGTGTCATCACCCAGTTCTGGCAGGAAACCGTTTGGGGAGACATCGATTACCTGTTCGTCGACATGCCTCCTGGAACTTCTGACGTGTTCCTCACCGTGTTCCAGTCCTTGCCAGTCGATTGCATCGTGACCGTTTCCGCTCCGCAGGATCTGGTTGCCATGATCGTCGGTAAGGCGGTCAACCTCGCTCATTCGCTCGAGGTTCCGGTTGTCGGCCTCGTCGAGAACATGGCCTACTTCAAGTGCGACGAATGCGAGAAGAAGCACTACATCTTCGGCGAGCCCCAGGGTGCGGCCGTAGCCGAGAAGTACGCCATCCCCGCAACGGCTACGCTTCCCATGGATCCCGCCTTCGCGCGTTTGGTTGACGAGGGTAAGATCGAGGAGTACCAGCTTGATGGCGCTCTCGACGAGGTGATCGCCCAGGTCGAGAAATTTTAAATTTCTCGAGACTAAGTCATAGCGCATCTGCTATAGTAGTCAACGCACTTTTTACGGGGCATTAGCTCAGCTGGGAGAGCGCATGGCTGGCAGCCATGAGGTCAGGGGTTCGATCCCCCTATGCTCCACCATAATTTCCAGGTCAGTCCATGCGGCTGACCTTTTTTATTTCCGTT
>JAFXIM010000119.1 GCA_017533165.1 Eggerthellaceae bacterium | reverse complement strand
GTCTTGATGATGGAGAGCAGGGTGCGAAATCAGTTTCCGATGCCGTAGCTGGTCTACAGGCCTTGACTTATCAGTACGCGCAGTTTGATGCGGGCCTTGCCGTTTTTGCGGACGGTGTTGCGGAGCTCAATGCAAACTATGCCATCTTGAACGAGGGAACCCAGCAGTTTGCCGGCGGTATGACGCAGCTCAATCAGGCAACCATCAAGATCCCCGCAACCATGCGTGCTGAAATCGAGAAAATGATGGCCGAATATGATTTCCCCGAGTTCGAGCCCATCTCCTTCGTGGATGATCGCAACAACGAGCACATGGCTGCTGTGCAGTTTGTGATGACCACCGAAGCCATTGCCGTTGAAGAGCCGGAAGCTGAGGCTGCGGAGGAAGAGGCCGAAGAAACCATCGTCGATCGTTTCTTCGCGCTGTTTGAGTAGCCATATTGCGGCGGAGCTACCTTCGCCATTGTGAAAAACCGCCCGGCATGGCGAAGCGGAAAGGAACCGTTTATGTACACCTACAAGACCAAGGGCGTGTGCGCTCAGTATGTCGGCGTTGAGCTGGAGGAAGACAAGGAGACCATCAAGGAGGTCAAGTTCATGGGCGGTTGCGCGGGCAACGCGAGCGCCATCTCCAAGTTGGTCGCCGGTCAGAAGGTCGATGATGTTGTGCGCATCCTCGAGGGCAATACCTGCGGTCGCCGCACCACGTCCTGCGCTGATCAAATGACCATTGCGCTGCGCGAGGCTCAGGCCGCTCTTGACGATTAGGCGTTTGCGTGGACGAGCTTTTGGAGAAGGCGAGCGTTGGGTCTGGGGCATGCCTGGATTCTGAAGCCTCGACTGAAGTTGACCCTCTGTTTGAGGAATACACCATTCCCACCATGTTTGGGGATGCCGAGGTTTTTACCCTTGAGACCGATGAGGGCGTGCCCGTGCGCGTGCTGTACGTGGCGGGCGGTTTCCAGTCGGCTTCGTTTCTGGGGGAGAAGCGCTTCGAGCCCGTGTTCGAGTACTATCGTGCCATTGACCGCGTTTTCGATGCGGGGCGCGCCCTTGAGCGTGTGCTCATGATAGGCGGCGGTGCCTTCTCCTATCCAAAGCACCTTTTGACCTGCGAAGATGAGCGCATGGCGCAGGTGGGTATCGATGTTGTCGAGATAGATCCCGCCATTGTGGATATTGCGCGTGAGCATTTCTTCCTCGACGAATTGGAGCGTGTCCACGGCTCGCATGGAACGGGTCGTCTGGGGGTTTTGGTGGCAGATGGGGCTGATGTGCTGCGCGGTGCACAGCCTGGTGCCTATGACGTGGTGGTGAACGACTCATTTAGCGGAACTGATTTGACGGATGGTCTGCTCAGCTTCGAGCTGCTTGAGGCCGCCAAGCGTGCCATGGCGAAGGGCGGCTTGTACGTGGTGAACGCCGTGGCTGAAACGCCCGAGGAGGCTGCACCCTTCGCTCGGTTGCTGCGTGCCGCCTTTGTCCACGTGTATCTTTTGCCGTGTCCTGACGAGGAATTTGACGGCTCGAGTAACAACCTGCTGATTGCGTCTGATGCTCCGGTGGGCCTAGATGCTTTGGTGGAACTGTAGCCTTGTTCTCACAACGCCTTTCGACGTCATTTTTACCGCGCAGTAACTCCATAATTTCATCTGCGATCAGCGATTTTCGCATGCTATACTAGGTTGGCTTGCGCAAAAGCGCGAGTAGTAGTATTTGTTGGCCCCCGAGACATGTTTTGTTGTACAGCTATCGCAAGCTCACGCAAGCGAACATGGTAAGTATCAATTAATCATGACGAAGGGTCCCCGAATGAAATTGTTCGAAAGGGGTCCGTTTTGACCGAAATCAAGAACACGTCCGTTATCGACTTCTCCGACATCACCGACGAGCAGATGAACGAGATGATCGATGGCACGCTGACCAACTTCGACGAGGGCGACCTCGTTGACGGCGTTGTCGTCAAGCTTGAGCATGATGAGGTGCTCGTTGACATCGGATTCAAGAGCGAGGGCGTCATTCCTTCCCGCGAGCTCTC
>JAFXIM010000118.1 GCA_017533165.1 Eggerthellaceae bacterium | reverse complement strand
TATGTTGAGCTTGACGAACTTCTTTCTGCGTGCGACATCGTGAGCATTCACGTTCCCGTCACCCCTGAAACTACGGGACTTGTCGATGGCGAGTTCATTCGCAAGATGAAGCGCGGTGCGATCCTCATTAACACTGCTCGTGGTGAAATTGTTGATCAGCTCGCGTTGAAAGAGGCTATTATCAGCGGTCACCTGTCTGCCGCTGGTCTCGATACTCTGCACCCTGAACCGGTGAAGCCGGACAACCCGCTGCTCCACCTTCCCGTTGAATTTGAGAAGCGGATCGTCTTTTCGCCGCATATCGGCGGTGTTTCCGAGGGCATGTTCTATCGCGCTCATAAGACGGTTTGGGAAAACATTGAGCGCGTCGTTTCCGGTGAGGATCCCATTCATCGTGTAAACTAGATTCAACCTGGCTCCTACGATTGTCTGACGCCGTACCTACGGGTGCGGCGTCTTTTCTTTTTCGGATGGGTATTGGGCTGATGCTGTGTTTTGCAGGTTTAAACCAGTAGAAAGGTGCTGAAATGAAGGCAATTGCAAAATCGAGCACAGCCCTTGCGGTAGTCGTAGTCCTGGCGTGCTCTTTCGCCCTGTTCGCAACCGGCTGTTCTTCACCGGTTGGCCAGGACGTAAGCAAGCGAATGGATGACCTGGAATCGCGCGTCAAAGTGCTTGAGGACAAGCTGGTCACCAAGGCAGACGAGGGCTCTGCTGCTGTGAAGACCTACAGCGACACCGAGGACTATGCCACGTACGACAAGTACCTCTCCGACATCGACAAGCGCGTAGACGAAGCTTCTGTTGCAGCTCAGGCCGTGAGCGTACCTTCTGACAATGATCAGAAGATGCGAGAATTTGACAAGGCGGTTATCCCCCTTGATAACCTCGAGGAAGAGCTCGGTCACCTCGAAGATGCCGTTGAGGCAGCCTACGCAAACGGCTATTTAACCGACGATGAGTACGCGACCCTGAAATCAGGCGGAGAGAACCTCGATTCCAAGATTGATTCTGCGATCAACAACGTCAAGGAGAGCTTCGGAATCGTGTCTTAGCCACGTTTCCCTGTGCAATTCCTCAAGACTGAGACCTGCGTGTCTACGCCTGCAGGCGTATGATAGGAATGTAAAGAAATCATCCTATCGAAAAGGAGAATCGCATGGCTCTCATGTCTCAGGAAGTTCAGGATCTTTTTGGCAAGGTCAAAAGCCTCGCATTTGCAACCGTTGATGCAAACGGCCAGCCCAACTGCTGCGTTGTTGGAATGAAGAAGGTCATTGATTCCGAAACCGTTTACGTCTCCGACCAGTTCTTCAAGAAGACGCTTGCCAACATCCAGGACAACGCCAAGGTCTCCCTTACGTTCTGGGAGGGCCATGACGCCTATCAGATCCATGGTACGGCTCGCTACGTCAACGAAGGTGAGGAGTTCCTCGCTCAGAAGGAGTGGGTTGACGCATTGTTTGGCCAGATGGGCATGCCCATTAAGGCCAAAGGCGGCGTCTTCATTCACGTTGATGCCGTATATCAGGTAGCTGCAGGTCCGCAGGCTGGAGAAAAGCTCGCATAAAGGCAAAGCTTTAGAGCGGTTATATTGAGGGTCGACGAAGCGTCGACCCTCTTTTCTTCTACAGGGTTAGAAATTTTGTACGTTAATAAATGGAAACATTACACCTCCTTGCCTTGTGATCGATATAAAATAGCCAGATATCACCTTTGTGCCGTTTTGGCTCTCGGCACGAGGTTGTTCAGGAAATAGGAAAAGGAGTAAAAGATGGCAAGGGTGTATAACTTTGCAGCAGGACCGGCGGTTCTGCCCGAAGAAGTCCTCAAGCAGGCAGCGGAAGAAATGCTCGATTACCAGGGTACGGGGATGTCCGTTATGGAGATGAGCCACCGCTCCGCCGCCTTCAAGAAGATCATCACCGAAGCCGAGGCTGATCTTCGTGAGATCATGGGCATTCCCGAGAACTACAAGGTGCTCTTCCTCCAGGGCGGTGCCACGCAGCAGTTCGCGGCCATCCCCATGAATCTTTTGAAAAACGGCAAGGCTGATTACATCGTTTCGGGTTCGTGGTCGAAGAAGGCCTACAAGGAGGCTCAGATCTACGGCGACATCACGCTGCTGGCGAGCTCCGAGGACGGCAACTTCAGCTACGTTCCGGACGTGGACACGATCGAGGTGTCCGAAGACGCCGACTACGTCTACATCTGCCAGAACGAGACCATCTACGGCACCGTGTACCATAAGCTTCCCGACACCAAGGGCAAGCCTCTGGTTGCCGACGTCTCTTCCTGTTTCCTCTCAGAGCCTATCAACGTATCAGACTACGGCCTCATCTACGGCGGTGTTCAGAAGAACGTCGGTCCTGCTGGTGTGACCATAGTCATCGTCCGTGACGACCTCGTCTCCGACGAGGTGCTGCCCGGCACTCCCACCATGCTCAAGTACAAGACCCAGGTCGACAACGGCAGCCTCTATAACACCCCGCCGTGCTACGGCATCTACATTTGCGGGCTGGTGTTCAAGTGGATTAAGGCCCAGGGCGGCCTCGAAGGCATGAAGAAGCTCAACGAGGATAAGGCCGCCATTCTCTACGACTTCCTCGACTCCTCAAAGCTCTTCAAGGCAACGGCTCGCAAGGAGGACCGTTCCATCATGAACGTGCCCTTCGTCACCGGTGACGCAGAGCTTGATGCGCTCTTCGTAGCTGAGGCCAAGAAGGCTGGCATCGAGAACATCAAGGGCCACCGCTCGGTTGGAGGCATGCGCGCCTCCATTTACAACGCTATGCCCAAGGCAGGCGTCGAGGCCCTGGTCAAGTTCATGGCCGACTTCGAGAAGGCTCACGCTTAAAAGACGTCATTTGCTGCGTTTTGGATCCCCGTGCTTTGGTAGCGCGGGGATTTTTTTGCAGAGGTACGGATCGAGCCATGCGTGGGG
>JAFXIM010000117.1 GCA_017533165.1 Eggerthellaceae bacterium | reverse complement strand
CGTTATGACGGCTACCGAGGTTGCCGTGCTTGTGGTGGGTATTGTGACGGCGTTTGTGGTTTCGGTTATTTCCATCAAGTTCCTCATGGGCTACATCAAGAAGAACGACTTTACGGCATTCGGCTGGTACCGAATTGCCGTTGGCGTGATCGTTCTGGCCTACTTCGGTGCGAAGGCAGCGGGCTTGTTCTAAGCGTTAGGCGTCGAATGGGAATCGCGCCCTTGAGGCTTGATTCGGCGACGGCTTCCGAAAGGGCCGTGCCCCATTGACCGGCGCCTGTTTCGGTGGTGATTTTCTCGAGCTCCTGTTTAACCAACTCATCGCAGAAGACGGCGTTGATGTGCTCAGGTTTGGCGAGCGCGCCGTCGGGCAGGCGCATGGGGTCGGGCTTCGGATTGGCGCTTGGGCGGTGGGATCGAACTGGCCGCATTCCGAGAAAAGACCCGCGTATGAGGTTGTTTTTGCGCGTGGTGGTATCATGTTCGACACACGAGGGCCGCCTTTTGCGCAATCGTCGAATGCCTCTGTCCGCCGAGGTGCGGCGCAGATCGGTCGCGCGGCCATGCTCGTTACAGCCTGCAAGTTACGAAAGGATATAGCGATGTCTGCAGATAACAGCGCCTTTGCGGAAATCGAAAAGCACCGCGAGCAGATCGATATCATCGATCAAGAGATCGTCAAGCTGCTCAACAAGCGCGCCGGTCATTCGCTGGTCATTCGCGGCCTCAAACCTGGGGCTCGCATGGGTCTGTACGACCCGAAGCGCGAGGAGGAGATTTTCTCGCGTTTGGACAGCTTCAACGAGGGACCCCTCTATAACGAGAACCTGCGTGAAATCTACTCCACCATTCTTAAGGTTATGAAGGAGACCCCGTCCGTATGAGTGCAATGAACATCCCCTCTATTCCCGATCTCGGCCAGCTTTCGGACGAGATCACGATCTATGCCGGTCCGTGCTCCATCGAGTCGACCGAGCAGTTCGAGGAAGTGGCCGAGTGCGTTGCCGGTCTGGGGCTGAAGTGGATTCGCGGCGGCGCGTTCAAGCCGCGCACGAATCCGCATTCGTTCCAGGGTCTTGGCGAAGAAGGCCTCAAGATCATGAAGGCGGCAGGTGACAAGTACGGCCTGCTCACGCTGACCGAAGTCATGGATACGGCCCATTGCGAGCTGGTTCACTCTTATGTTGACGGCCTGCAGATCGGCGCTCGAAACTTCCAGAACTTCAGTCTTTTGAGGAAGATCGGCCAGGTTACCGCCGAGTCCAAGAAGATGGTTCTTTACAAGCGCGGCCTCTCGGGCAGCATTTCCGAGTGGCTTGCTGCGACGGATTACATCACCGACTGCGGCAACGACAACGTGGTGCTGTGCGAGCGCGGCATTCGCACCTTCGAAACCGCCACGCGATTCACGCTCGATATCGCCGCCGTGCCCGTTATCCACAAGCAGTCGCTGCATCCCATTTGCATCGACGTTTCGCATCCTGCTGGCCAGCGTGACCTGGTGCCCTCGTTGGCGAAGGCGGCTGTGGCCGCGGGTGCCGACTCGCTCATGATCGAGGTTCATCCGAATCCGCCG
>JAFXIM010000116.1 GCA_017533165.1 Eggerthellaceae bacterium | reverse complement strand
GCGGGCATCGCAAACCGATCCGGCTGATTCGGCTGCTTCCTCTTCTCCCGATCAGGCTGGTCCTGCCGCTCCCTCCGATCCGCGCGATCTGGCTGCGCTCAGCCACCCTGTCACCTTCGCAGCCAAAAAGCCCTACCTCACGGCTTCGGTGGTAACGCAGGAGCAATACGATGCCTGCAGGCAGGGTGGCATCGATGTGGTGTACTTCCGCAACGTGGTCCCTCGCAACAGCGCCGACTACCAGGCCTTCGATAAAAATGGCGAAGGTGAGCGCAGCGACGCTTCTGCAGACGAGCACCCCGGCATGGGGGACGGCTCTTACCGTCGGTCAGCTGCTGACGCCGAAGACTTGCTTGTCGGTGGCATGGGCGGCGTTCGATATTTCCGAGACAGACGCTCCTTCGTCACTGACTATTCGCTTAACGTGGTAAACGCGAAGAGCTGCCGGGAACTGCACCGTCTAGGTGCTAAGCGCGTGACGCTTTCGTATGAAATCAACGAGTGGCAGCTGCGTGAGATGCTCGAAGCGTACCGTGCGGAAAACGGCGGATCGCCTGCGCTCGAAATGATTGTCTACGGGCATGCGCCACTTTTGGTTACGAAATATTGCCCGCTCAAGAAGATGGGTCAGTGTGGTCGTTGTCGTACCACGCGTTATGAGATTCGCGACGAATACGGCTCTTTCCCCATCCTGCCACTGCGAAATTGCGACACCGTGGTGCTTAACGGAAAGCGCTTGAACCTGCTTGACGAGATGTCCGGCATTGAAGGCGTGGAGGCCTTCCGCTTGAACTTCGCGCTGGAATCCGCCGAGGAGGTTATGCGCGTCATCGCGCAAGCGCGGGGCAAGTTGGACGGATCCTTTGCGGAATCCGTCTTCGACCCGCAAATCGATACGCGCGGTTACTTCAACAAGGAGATCTTGTAGCGCTGTGCCAATCGATTCGACAGGAAGGATCATCATGCAGGGCTTCGAGCAAGAACACATCGACAAGCTGAGGGCTTACCTTCCCGAATGCATGGTGCTCCTGAAGCGAAACGGCGCCTTCCCGCTTGCCGGGCCGTGCCGCATCGCCGCCTTTGGAGCAGGCGTGCGCAACACGGTGAAGGGCGGCACGGGCTCGGGCGAGGTAAACTCGCGTTACTTCGTGAGCATCGAGGAGGGGCTCGAGGCTGCAGGATTTGAGATAAGCAACCCCGATTGGCCTGATCGCTTCGAAGGCTACCTCAAGCAGGCGAAAGCTGATTTCAAGATGGAGATCAAGCGCAAGGCAAAAGCTCAGAAGGTAAACGTGATCGCAGCGTCTATGGGTGCCGTGCTCAAGCAGCCAGACTATCGGATTGAGCTTGACCTGGAGGCGGACGCGGCTTTGTACGTGGTGTCTCGTCTGTCAGGCGAGGGGAATGACCGTCTTCCCGAGAAGGGGGATTTCGAGCTTACCGACAGCGAGGTGCGCGACATCCTTGCGCTCGATGCGGCCTATGACAAGTTTTTGCTGGTCATCAACGCAGGTGGCCCGGTTGACTTGAGCCCGGTTGTCGAAGTGGGCAACATCCTGGTTATGTCGCAGCTCGGCGTCGAGGGCGGTGCCGCTTTGGCCGACGTGCTTTTGGGTAAGGGCTATCCGTCGGGCAAGCTGGCAACTACTTGGTCGGCCTACGCCGATTACTGCGCGATCGGTGATTTTGCAGAGCGCGATGACACGTGCTATCGCGAAGGGATTTACGTGGGCTACCGCTACTTCGATGCGGTGGGTAAAAAGCCCCTGTTCCCCTTTGGCTTTGGTTTGGGCTATACCGATTTTGTTGTGAAAGACCTCGTATGCGAGGCTCGCGGCTCTAAAGTCTGCGTGTCTGCGGATCTCGTTAACACAGGCGACTTTGCGGGCAAGGAAACCTTGCAGGTATACGTGGGCTGTCCGTCAGGCAAGCTTGTGCGCGAACCTAAGGTGCTAGCAGGTTTTGCGAAGACGCACGAGCTGCAGGTGGGCCAGGCCGAACGCGTGAGCGTGAGCTTCGACGTGCGTGATTTGGCGGGTTTCGATCATGAGACGGCAAGCTACTTGCTTGAGGCTGGTGTCTATGTGCTGTATGTGGGGACAAGCAGCGCGCATGTTGAGCCGTGTGCGT
>JAFXIM010000115.1 GCA_017533165.1 Eggerthellaceae bacterium | reverse complement strand
TGTTCACGAGCATCAAGGGCGTCTACACGCCTATCAAGGGACTCCTCGCGCTGAGCAATTCGATTCTCAGCTGCGCGTACTTCGCGCATGCGCTCTTTGTTTTCTTCTTCAACCTCTTGCTTATACTTAAGAGCTTGGTCTTTAGCCTCAATAATGGCTTCTCGTCGCATCGTTTCAGCTTGTTTCTTAGCTTCCTCAATCACGTTAGTTGCTTCTTCAGCAGCTTTCTTAGTAGAGGCATTAACAAGATAGCGAGTGACGACGAAACCGAGAGCGATGCCAACAGCGGCGCCAATGACGAGGAAGATAATCTCGTTCACGTGCTCCCCCTTTCGTCTTGATTTGAGTTCATTAATAAAAATGCCCATGCAAGGGCATGAGCAACATACACACGAAATCACGGTATATATGGTTGTTTATATATAAACCCTTTCGGGTGAACATCGCTCAAAGCTATCAAATTATACCTCAATTAAGGTACCGATACGCACCAGCGATGAATTTCGGGAGCGATAATTCAACAAATAAGCTGAACGGCACGTCTCAATGCAAATTAGGCGCTGGGTCTTTGATGAGCTTCTACCCACCTGCGGGATACGGAGCTGGCCACCTGGGTGGAATAACCAGCAGAAACTAAGCGACGATACGCGCCCTCGCGAAGATTTCTAGACCGCGGCGGTTTGCGATTCAGCAGATCCAGTGCATGCTGCTCCTCGGTATCCTCGCACTCTAAAACATAGGACAGAATGTCTTCATCTTCCGAGATGTCAATCTGCATGGACTGAAGATCTCGTAGTGCTTTTGCAATACCTTTTCCGGAAGCCCTTTGCGAACGCAAATAGCTTTCCGCATAGCGGAGATCGTTAACGATGTTGTATTCAATAGCTTTGGAGAGAGCAGATTCAACTTCTGCTTCAGCGTAACCCTCTGAAATCAGACGATTCAAAAGCTTTGCAGATGACTGCTCCCTCATTGCTGCAAGTTTCAGTATGCGCTGAAATGCGTCTTCTGAAGGTTTCTCTCGCTGTTGCCTATATCTAGAGTCTAGAGGCATGCTTATTTCTTCTTCGTAGACTTAGGGGCAGGGCTGATTGGATCATCCTCAAAAGTAGACGAATCGATAACCGGAATGTCATATTCTTCGCGTACGCGCCTTTCGATTTCGTCCCTCATATCAGGATTGTCACGCAGCGTGGCTTTTGCGGCTTCCCTACCCTGGCCAAGGCGCTCTTCACCATAGGTGTACCACGCACCGCTCTTCTTTGCGACACCGCATTCTACGGCCATATCAATAATGCAACCTTCCCGCGAAATGCCTTCACCATACATGAGATCAAATTCTGCCTGGCGGAAAGGTGGAGCGACTTTATTTTTGACAACCTTTGCCCTTACGCGGTTGCCGACTACTTCACCGTTGAGCTTGATAGAGTCAATTCGACGAATGTCGATGCGAACACTAGAGAAGAACTTAAGCGCTCGACCACCCGTAGTGGTTTCAGGATTTCCGAACATAACACCAATTTTCTCCCTCAGCTGATTGATGAAGATACAAGTGGTGTTAGACTTTGAGAGGGATCCTGCAAGTTTGCGCAGAGCCTGAGACATTAGGCGGGCCTGGAGACCTACCGTGGTGTCCCCCATTTCTCCTTCGATCTCAGCGCGCGGGACAAGCGCTGCAACTGAGTCAACCACAACGCAGTCGATTGCGCCGGAACGAACGAGCATGTCGCAAATTTCCAGCGCTTGCTCACCGGTGTCTGGCTGAGAAATCAACACCTCATCGATATCGACACCAATTCGTGCGGCATAAACAGGGTCAAGCGCATGCTCCGCATCGATAAAGGCAACGATTCCGCCCATAGCCTGAGCTTCTGCAAGGATCTGAAGAGCCAAGGTGGTTTTGCCGCTTGACTCCGGACCATACACCTCGATGATACGACCGCGAGGGACGCCGCCAATGCCAAGAGCAGCATCAAGGGGAAGAGCGCCGGTGGGAATGACTCCAATATTGAGATCTGCCCCTCCCTCGCCCAAGGTCATGATGGCACCTTTGCCAAACTTGGACTCGATTTGGTCGGTCGTGATCTTCAGCATCTTCTGCTTTTCGCTATTCATGACACTCCCCTCAAATGGACGTTTCAACTGCGTTTTTAGAAAAAGTGTTCTAATTCATTATACGAACACCTGTTTGGAGGTCAAGACACTTTGAAGATTATTTTTCAATATCTTCCATAGTGAGTCTCCAAATGACAATATACAAAGACAACGTCGGGAATCAGTCCCAACGTTGTCTCATTTTAGTCTCAAAGACGTCCTTAGTCGTTCTATGAAC
The DNA here is from genome assembly GCA_017533165.1 of Eggerthellaceae bacterium. The sequence continues at coordinate 5,916 of JAFXIM010000115.1, read as the reverse complement.
TACTTTACTTGCCGAGTTCTTCGTAGAGCACTTCAAAGGCCATAAGCGTTGTCTGCAGACGAACGATATCACGGCTTCCAGACATATTGTGAAGGAGCGCGCGTGAACCTTCACAAGAGCTGAATCCAATCCAAACCGTTCCTACGGGCTTTTCGTCACTCCCGCCACCAGGACCGGCAATGCCAGTAGCAGATATGCAGTAATCCACGTGTAGAGCAGCCCTGCCGCCTTCTGCCATCTTGCAGGCTACGATCTCGCTGACCGCGCCGTGCTCGGAAATAGCGCAATCGTCAACCTTGAGGACGGATATCTTAACGCTGTTATCGTATGCGTTAATTCCTCCATAGTAGACTTCAGAGCTACCGGGAACAGAGGTGATCGCAGCGCCCATCATGCCGCCCGTGAGACTTTCAGCGAAGCCAAAACGAAGGTCCTTTTCCTTTGCGAGTTTGACTATGTCAACTGCCAGCTTTTTAACCTGCTTCTCAAGAGCCTTCGGGCTAAGTGATGTCGTTTTAGCCTTTGGTGCGAAACCGATTAGGTGACGTGCCTTGGAAAGGTAATCCATCATGGACATAATGGTAAGCACTAACGCGATGCCCATTACAAACCAGCAGGCAATATAGAAAGGGCTTCCAAAGACATCGCCAATGGTGGGAAGCTCGAGGTGCAGGTTGTCCTTTACGATAAACATGACGATGGCAATGATCTGAAACACCGTCTTTGCTTTACCGTACCAGCTCGCGGCTATGACTACACCTTCAGCCGCAGCCATCATGCGAACGCCGGATACGATAAACTCTCTTCCCAAAATGATGAGAACGGGCCACGAAGGCAGCACCTGAAGTTCAACAAGGGCGAGAAGTGCGGCAGCAACCAAGATCTTATCAGCCAGAGGGTCCATGAACTTGCCGAAGTCGGTAACTTCTCCTCTGCTTCGTGCAAGGTAGCCGTCAATCCAGTCTGTGCACGAAATCAAGATGAACAGTCCTGCAGCAATGAGCGCCTTCGTTTCATCGGATATGAAAGTCAAACCGAGCCAGTCCGGCCAGGGCATAAGAAACGCAGCGACAAACACGGGCACCAGACAGATGCGTATCATGGTTACGATATTTGCCGGGGTCCAGATCTTCTCAGCAACCACGAGTTTCCTGGGCTTGGAAGACATTAGATCTCACCTTCCATCTCATACATGAGCGTGTCGCAGATTAGCACGTCCTCGAACTGGCCAGGAACGCCCCATTCAAGATATGTTACACCGTCAACTTCAGGAGCTTGCGACTGCGTGCGGCCATAGAGCTGTCCATCCTCTTCACAGCCCTCAACAAGCACTGTCATGCGCTTTCCAACACGCTCGGCTACGCGGGCCGTGCACACAGCGTCAGCGATGTCTCGAATCTGCTGAAGCCTGTCCGCCTTCTCGTCTTCATCAACCTGATCAGGCATGTCGTACGCACGAGTTCCCTCCTCGGGAGAGTACGCAAAGGCCCCGATATAGGTGAAGGGGCTCGATTCGACAAAGTCGCAGAGATCCTCAAACTGCTCCTCGGATTCTCCCGGGAATCCCACGATGAGCGTAGTGCGAAGCGTAATGTCAGGAATACGTTTGAGAATGCGATCTAACAGGGCTTCAAACTCCTGTCGAGAACCATGACGGTTCATAGATTTCAAAATATCTGCGTCGACGTGCTGAAGCGGAATATCTAGATAGTTGCAAATGTTTTCGTGAGAAGCCATCACCTCGAGGAGCTCATCAGTGACACCCTCAGGCTCAAGGTACAGAACACGAAACCAAACGTTTGCAAACTCTTCGGAAAGCATCTCGAGTAACCATGCCAAAGAGCACGGATTGCCAAAGTCGAGTCCCCAGCGACCCGTATCTTGGGCAATGAGAACGATTTCAGATTTGCCAGCTTGTACGTGAGCGGAAACTTGCTTGCGGATAGCTTCGTAGCTGAAACTATGATACGGGCCACGAATCAAAGGGATGGTACAGTACGAGCACCAGCGATCACAGCCATCGGAAATCTTCACGTAGGCGAACACACCATCTTGATGCGCGTGAACGTCTTCACGTGAACACGCGGAGTTGCGCTCTGAAGCGGAATCAAAGAACAGCTGATCGAGCACCTGCGCGATGTCATCTTCGCGAGAGCAAGGGACGAAGGCACGTACTTCGGAAAGCTCGCTTTCAAGATCCTTCCCATAACGAGCTGGCATGCAGCCGGCAACTACGATATGGCAATTTCCGTGACCAACCGAGTCAAGGTCAGCTAATTCGAGAATGAGGTCAATGCTCTCTTCAGTAGCAGACTGAATGAATGAGCAGGTGTTGACGATGATGGCATCAGCAACAGAGGGATCATCCTCGAGGGTGTACCCAGCTTCAATCAAACGGCTCCTCATATGAGCAGAGTCAACTTCGTTCTTTGCGCAACCTAGCGTAACAATGCACGCAGCCAAGGACTTGCGTGCATTAGGTTCGAAGCGTGCTTCAGAAGAATTGCCTGAAAGCATGGTTAAAACCTAGCGATAGTTTGTGTACTGGAGCGGCTGACCGTAATCCTGGCCCTTTAGGAAAGCAATAACTTCCTGCAGGGTGTCACGAGAAGCGGAGCTTACGCGAAGCTGGTCGCCTTCAATCTGAACCTTGCACTTAAGCTTTAAGGCCTTAATGTCTTTGTTAATCTTTCCTGCGGTCTCTTTATCAATGCCGTTGATGATGCTGGCGGTGCGACGAACGCTTTGACCGGTGGCAGCGACGGGGTCTCCCCACTTAACAGATGCGAGGTCAATGCCACGCTTAATGAGCTTAGAGCCGATGACATCGATAACCTGTTTGGCTACGAAATCAGCAGGGGCGGCAACAGTAATGGTACGCTTCGACTTGTCAAGGCTTATCTCAGCACCTGAATCCTTGAGGTCATAGCGCTGGGATATTTCCTTTTTAGCCTGCTGGAAAGCATTATCTACTTCCTGCATATCAACCGTTGAGACAACGTCAAAACTGGACTCTTTGGCCATTATCTTTCCTTTCCTGCATCAAGGAGGGCGCTCGTCTATTCTGCAGAAGCGTCTTCCTGAGTACTTGCACCGTTTGACGTGGTGTTAACTGCGTTTGCGGCATCTATGGCTGCTTGGTTAGCCGCCTGCCATTGTGCGAGTATTTGCGAGAAGTCTACCGTATATTCATATACGCCGTTACCATCTTCGTCGGTCAAGGTAACAGGCTCCCCATTAACGGAAACAATCACAGCACTTGGGCGGGCGGTGACAAACCTCAGTTTTCCGCTTACGTCATAGCGCTCAGATACGGGGCCGGCGACAGTGCCCGCTTTGGAGGGCTTTTCTGCACCATCAACGTAAATCTCGTAGTACGCTTCCTCACCCTCAAGGATCTCAAACTCAAACTCAGCGTCTGAGGGCGGCGTGGGGACGTTGTTGGCCGAATTATCAATGGGCGTAGAGGTATCGGTTAGGCCCGATACGGGAACGTCGGGAAGGTCTTCAGCTGAGTTATCGTCCTTGCCGTTAATAACAAATATCACAATCGCAAGCACAAGTAGCAAAACTAGTCCAACGGCGATAAAGGGCAGTTTCGAGCTCGATGTTGTCCTTTGCGAGACGTTTCTTGGGGCAGCAACGAGGTTCGTATACTGGGAGTTGGGCAAGCTGATATTTCTCGAGGTATGCACCCTGTTGGAGTTATAGGTACGACCTCCCGAGGGGTCGTCGTTGAGTCCTATGCGCATGCGGCCGCCAACACGAGGGGCGCCGCCTACGTTATTGGTTTGAGACTTTGATGCGATGCCCGACGACGAACGACTCGCGCGGGAGGACTGACGCTCTTCCTGATACGAAGACTCGTGAGTTGTTCTCATAGATCGGCCACTTCGCGAGCTGCGCTGCCCTTGCAAGCGAGTCGCCGCATTTCTCTCATATCGAGCATTTGACTCAGTTCGAACCCTGCCAATCTCGAAGGCGTAGAGATCATCCTGATACATTTTAACGATCTGCTCTGGATTTAAACCCAAAAGCCGAGCATAGCTGTTGATCATGCTTTTGGAGTACCCGCGTGGAGGCATGGCAGCGTAGTCGCAGTTTTCGATGGCCATGACGATGTCAGGACGAATGCGGAGATGTCTTGCTACGCTATTGACATCAAGTCCCCGCCTGAGACGTGCATCGCGAAGAATGTCGCCAAATGAGGCGCCTCGGGCCACGTTTACCACTCCTTAGAATGCGTAATCGTCACTATCAGAATCGTTTTGCTCAAAGGCTTTGAGGGTTGCGAGCTCAATGGAATCAACTAAAACATCGCGAGGCTTGCTTCCGTTTGCAGGGCCGACAACACCCTTTTCCTCTAACTGATCCATTATACGCCCTGCGCGGGAATATCCCACTTTCAAGCGCCTCTGTATATTAGATGTGGAGCCCAAGCCGGTTTCCACCACGATGTCTGCGGCTTCCCAAATCAGAGGATCGTCGCTTCCGCATGAGCCACCAGAGGCATCAGGGCTCGAAGCTCCCAAAGTGATAAGGTTAGTTTTAAGGATTTCGGAATGATATTCCGGCTCCCCTTGCTCTTTGAGCATGTCAACCACGGCATTGATTTCATCTTCAGATACATAGCAGCCTTGTATACGCTGAGGTTTCGCCAGTTCAGGCTTAGATAAAAGAAGGTCACCAAGGCCGATGAGGTTTTCCGCTCCGGGCGTATCGAGGATCACGCGGGAATCTATACCCGATGCGACATTGAAGGCAATGCGATTGGTGATGTTGGCTTTGATCAAACCCGTCACGACATTAGTGGATGGACGCTGGGTGGCCACGATGAGGTGAATGCCTGCAGCACGTGCCAGCTGGGCAATGCGACTGATGGAGAATTCAACTTCTTTGCCCACATTCATCATGAGGTCAGCAAGCTCGTCGATAATGATTACGATATAGGGCAGCTCGTCTTCTTCGCCCAATTCACCGGACTGCACCTTGGCGTTGTATTGGCCAATGTTGCGTGCACCGACTTTTGAGAACACTTTGAGACGCCTCTCCATTTCAGCGACGCCCCAGGAAAGCGCACTAGCTGCCTCTTTTGCCTCGGTGACCACGGGAACGTACAAGTGAGGGATACCGTTGTACGGAGTAAATTCAACCCTTTTAGGGTCAATCATGATGAATCGAACTTCCGAAGGAGTGGCCCTCATAAGTATGGACATGATCATCGCGTTAATGGAAACGGACTTACCGGAACCAGTGGTGCCGCCGATGAGAAGGTGAGGCATCTTAGCTAAGTCTGAGACAATCGAATTGCCTTCAACGTCTTTTCCGATAGCTATTTGCAAAGGACCCGGTTTCGCATCCGACAAAACCTCAGAGAGCAAAACGGTTTCACGGCTTCGATTGGGAACCTCAATACCTACGTAGTTTGTGCCAGGAATGGGTGCGAAAATGCGTACGCCTGGCGAGGCAAGAGCGAGGGCGATATCGTCGTTAAGCGCAGTGATACGAGAAACTCGCACGCCTGCGGGAAGATCGACCTTGAACAGGGTAACCGTAGGACCAGCAACCCAGCCAACGACCTTTGCCATGATCCCGAAATCCTCGAGGGTTTCCTGGAGAAGCTCGGAGGTCTCCGCGAGTTCAGAAGCAGACGCCCCTTCCTTCAAGCCTTTGGGGCTGGCGAGAAGAGACATGGGGGGAAGAACGAAGCCCTCCTGGGCCTGCGGTGCGGCAACGGGTGTGACTTTGCCTTTACTAAGCTTTGAAGAAGAGGAGTCCTTCTTTGAGAGCTTACGGGTAAGAGTGGCTGGAGCTGCAGCCTCGCTGGCAGAGTGAGCTTGAGAGCCAAGTTGCTGCGTAAGTGCACTGGATGCAGGAGGCGTATCTGCTTCTTCATCGGCAAAAGAACCGGAATCA
>JAFXIM010000114.1 GCA_017533165.1 Eggerthellaceae bacterium | reverse complement strand
TTGATTTTGTTTTTGTGTCATCATTGTCCTTAAAACAGGCTTCTGACCTGCGGTTTTACGTCTGAGGCTCTGAGAGCCTTTCTAAGGCCCTATTTTAGTCTTAGACGAGTTCAGATACGGGGAAATTGGCGATTTTACGCGAGATAACTACGAGCAGTGCGCAATTAACGCTTTCCAGTGCTGCCGAAACCGCCTTGACCCCTGTCCGAACCAGACAGCTCATCGCTAAGTACAAAGTTTATAGCTGGGTAAGCAATGATCATCATCTGAGCAATTCTATCTCCACGCTTAATATGAAATGTCTGTTTGGCATCCGTATTGATCAAGATGACCTTAATCTCTCCTCGATACCCGCTGTCGATCAAGCCGGGTGCATTTACGATTGATATGCCATGCTTGATTGCGAGCCCGCTTCGAGGAATGACCAATCCAGCGTAACCATCCGGTATTTCGATGGCGAAGCCACAGGGCACGAGCGAGCGGCCACCGGCCTCGATTTCGATATCCTGGGTTGAGCAGAGATCAAAACCTGCATCTCCATGAGTTGCGTAGTGAGGTACGTCAAATCCAGGTTCTAGTACTTTAATGCGTACGTCCATAAGCTATTTCTTACCCTTAAGGTCTTTGAGCGTAGAGGCAAACTCCTCAGCACTTTGAAAGTCCTTGTAGACGCTCGCAAATCGAACATAAGCAACTTCATCAATGGTCGAAAGATGGGACATCACTATGTTTCCAAGATCCTTAGAGCGAATTTCGTATTTCTGGGAAGAGCGAAGGTCTGACTCAATTTTGTTTATAAGCGAGTCTAGCTGTTCCGCAGAAACAGGACGTTTTGCGCAAGCAATAAGCAGACCACGCATGAGCTTGCTACGGTCAAAGGCCTCGGAAGAGCCGTCAGATTTTATAACAATAAGCGGATACTCGCCCATTCGTTCGTATGTCGTAAAACGAGAGCCACAGTTCAAGCACTCTCTTCTACGCCTAATGGATGAGCCTTCTTCGGCGGGCCTTGAGTCGACCACCTTGGATTCAGGATGTGCGCATGAAGGACAAAGCATGTTGCTCCTTTACTTTACTTTCAGGGTAATCATACCCTATGGTAATCTCCCAGAAAGTAACAAACGGCCATATGAGGCCGTTTGCAGTAAGCAATGGAAGCTAGGTGCGCCTATGCTCCAATGATGAGAGCTCCAAAAGAAATGATTACGCCAACAGCAAAGGCAACGATCACTTCTCCTCGTGAAAAATTTCCGAATGAGACGCCTGCAGAGCTGCCGTACAGGATGGAGTTGACGGTATCGGTATTCATGAGCCAGTTAATCATTTTGCACTCCCCTCTTGCGTAGAACCTTTGTTCGTGTGTATAATAAGACGAACAAAGGTTCATGTCAAGCAAATCCCGAACATTTGTTTTATATTTTAGGGAGGATCAACATGCGCGGAAAGGTAACCAAAAGGCAGAAAGCCGTTCTTGAGTGCATTGAAGATTGCATTAGGGAAAAAGGTTATGGGCCTACAGTACGTGAGGTTTGCGAGGCACTTGGTCTGTCCTCCCCTTCAACCGTACATGTGCATCTCAAGTCTTTGGAAGATAAGGGTTTGATAAAAAGGGATCCTCTTAAGTCGCGTTCAATTGCCTTGACTTATCCACTTGATCAGGATCCGGAACTTGAAGAGTCCATGACTCATGCCTTTGCCGTTACCAATGTTGTCAATGTTCCGCTTGTTGGCAATGTTGCAGCTGGATCCCCTATCCTTGCCGAGGAAAACATCACCGATACGCTCACTCTGCCAACCGATATCGTCGGGGACGCACCGTCATTCATGCTTTCCGTTCGCGGTGACTCCATGATTGAAGTTGGTATCAACGATGGTGACTTCGTCGTTGTCAAGGAGCAGCCGGTTGCAAACAACGGTGATATCGTTGTTGCCATAATCGATGACGGCGCTACGGTAAAGACTTTCTATCGTGAATCCAATTGCATCCGCTTGCAGCCAGAAAATTCCAGCATGGAACCTATTTATACTTCTGATTGCATCATTGCGGGCAAGGTTGTCGCGGTATTCCGAAGGCTGTAATCGCCTAACTCACGAATAGCATTCCGCCCTCGCTACACACGAGGGCGGAACTGTGTATATCCTGAAATTTTCGAAGGATTTGAGATAAGCCGGAGGAACAAGCATGCTGATTTTTGTGCCAACCTCCTCATGCGTTTCTGTCACGATATGGCACCTTTGATGAGCAAGCGAAACTAACTCTCCCCTTCTGTAAGGTATGAGTACTTCCATTAACTCGTCTGCTGATGAAGCGGCCTGGCTAATTCGTTCAACGAGCTCTGTAATGCCGTAACCAGTTTCTGCTGAGACAGTAATGCAGTGCGGGAAGCGCATTCTGAGAGCATTAATTTCTTCCTCGTGGAGCAAATCGCACTTATTGAATACTTCAATACGGGGGATGTCCTGAGCTTCAATTTGGTCAAGAACTCCCTGAACGGCTTTTACTTGATCTTCAAACTCTTCAGAGGAAGCATCGATTACATGCAGGATCAGATCTGAGCCCGTTATCTCATCAAGCGTTGACTTAAACGCTTCGACCAGCGTGGTAGGAAGCTTTTGAATGAAGCCAACCGTATCAGTGAGAGTGATCTCCCTGCCTTCAGGAAGACAGTACTTACGCGTTGTGGAGTCAAGCGTTGCAAAGAGCTTATCGTAGCTAAGCACATCCGCATCCGTAAGCCTGTTTATGAGACTGGATTTACCTGCATTCGTGTATCCGGCAATAGAAACCTTGAACAAGCCGCTGGAGTATCTGCTCTCTCGCTGAAGTGCGCGAACCTCGCTTAAGCGAGAGAGCTCTCTTTTAATTGATGTGATGCGCTTGCGAACCATTCGGCGGTCAACCTCAAGCTGACTTTCGCCTTCGCCAAAGCGTGATCCCACGCCACCACCCATGCGATTTGATGCTAAGTGAGCCCACATGCCCCTGAGACGTGGATAAAGGTATTGATTTTGAGCAAGACGGACCTGGAGTCTTCCTTCCTTACTTGTTGCATGCAGCGCGAAAATGTCAAGAATTAAGGCTGTTCTATCGATGATCTTAACTGACTTGTCTACGATTCTTTCTAGATTTGACTGCTGCGAAGGTGTGAGCTCATCATCAAAAATGACAATATCTGCGTTGTGCATCCTTGCAAGCGTGGCGATTTCTTCAGCCTTACCGCTGCCGACAAAGGTGCGTGGATTTGGTGAGTCAAGCCTTTGTGTCGTACGAGCAACCACATCGGCACCCGCCGTGTCCGCCAATCGTTCGAGCTCATCAAGTGAGGAATCAACAGGCCAACTGTGGCCAGGAAGATCAACGCCTACGAGCACCGCGCGCTCCCTGCGGTCCTCAAAACTGGTAGCTGAACCCTTGATGCTTACTGAGTTAAATTCTTGCATGTAATGATCTCGCTTGATTGCTCGCAGAGGTATTCAAGATCATACTCATCTGCGTTTATCCAATGGATGCGCTTATCTTTTCTAAACCAGGTGCGCTGGCGCTTCGCATAACGACGCGTCGAGGCTTTAATCTCTTCGATTGCGTCGTCCATAGATATGTGCCCATCTAGCGCCCTGACAATCTCTTTGTAGCCTATTGCCTGTTGTGCGGTTATTCCCTCTCTGAATCCCTTATCTAAAAGGGTTTTAACCTCATCAACAAGTCCGGCTTCAACCATTGTATCCACCCTACGGTTTATTCGTCCACGCAAGATTTCAGGATCAACTTGAAGCCCGATAAAAACAGCTGGAACTAACTGAGGTATAGACGAGAGCTTCTCTTGTTGTTCTGCATAGGACTTCCCCTCATAGAGTAGCTCAAATGCCCTTACAACCCTTCTCACATTGTTGTAATGAAGAATATGAGCGCTTTGGGGGTCGACCCTTTTCAGCAGCTCCCATAGTGCTTCAGGGCCATGTTCCTCTGCATAGGATGTGTAGTAATCACGTACGGGATTATTTACCTGTTCGCCCTTAGGAAAGTCATAGTCATCGATAGCCGCACGAACGTATAATCCAGTCCCTCCGGCCAACACGGACCGGTTTCCCCTGGATTCGATATCTTTAAAACAGGCGCGAGCATATTCTTGAAATAGAGCAGCCGAATAAGCTTCACCAGGCTCTACAAGATCGAAACCATGATGTTGCACCTTGCGCTCACCAACGGGAATCTTACCTGTACCAATATCCATACCCCTGTATATTTGCATGGAATCCGCGCTAACGACTTCCCCGCCGAAAGACAATGCAATTGCTTGGGCGAGATCGGTCTTTCCAGATGCGGTAGGGCCGACTATGCATATGACCGGTTCTCTCAGCATCCGAATGTGCCTACTGATCCATTGAATATTCGACAAGCTCTCCAAACAGATACCAGGTTCGAGCTTCGTTAACATTAACCAGATAGGTTTTACCCATCATGTCATCAATTGACATTCCGTCAGGTATGGGAGCGTGAACCGTCTTGTTCTTTGGGCTTCGGCCGGAGAGAATACTGCGATCGCGCTTGGAAGTGCCCTCAACTAAGACGGGAACGAGCTTATCATTATCCGCTTGGTTAACCTCAAAGGCGCGTTTCTGGACAAGATCCACTAATCGCTCGAAACGCTGCTGTATGACATCTCGCGGAGTAGGATCATCGATTATTGCAGCAGGCGTGCCCTCACGCTTGGAGTAAATGAAGGTGAAGACCTGAGAGTAGCCAACTTCATCAATCAAATGATACGTGGCTTCGAAATCTTCTTCAGTTTCCCCAGGGAAACCAACGATGACGTCAGTGGATAACGCGATGTCAGGACAGGCTTCCCGAACCTTCCGGATAAGATTAAGGTAATGCTCGCGCGTATATCGGCGGTTCATGGCTTTTAATATAGCATTAGATCCCGATTGCACAGGAAGGTGTAAGGCGGGCTGAAGCGATCGCAGCGTTCCAAAACGCTCAATTACTTCATCAGTGAGGTCCTTGGGATGACTGGTGGCAAAACGAAGGCGCTCGATTCCCGTTGCGTCAATCGCGTCAAGAATATCTGCAAACTTAGGAGCACCGTAAAGATCGCGACCGTATGAGTTTACGTTTTGGCCAAGCAAGGTGATTTCCTTGACACCCGCATCAACATAAGATTGAGCTTCTGCAACGATGTCTTCTATCGTGCGAGATTTTTCTCGACCGCGAACATATGGCACTATGCAATACGAGCAAAAGTTATTGCATCCAATGGTGATTGGTAGCCAAGCTGCCCAAGCATGTTCACGGGTGCTTGGAAGATCGGTTGGGAAACCATCAGAAGCCTCAAGCGTCTGTACATGATGGCCGCCGTTGGTTTTTGCAGCTAGGATAAGATCAGGCAGCGCATTGATGTTATGGGTACCGAAGACGACATCAAGGTGCGGCATGCTTTCAACGAGCTTGTTGCCGTCGCGCTGTCCTATGCAGCCTCCAACGCAGACTATACGCTTTTTCAAGGGGGAACCATCCCTCAGAGGAATATTCTTCAGGGAAGACACTTGACCGTATAGCCGGACATCTGCAGCTTCCCTCACGCAGCATGTGACGAAGACAACAACATCAGCTTCCTCTGTTGTTGCAACCAATAGGCCACCGAGAGTTTCAAGCATGCCGACAATTCGTTCGGAGTCATGCTTGTTCATCTGGCAACCAAAAGTATGGACGCAGAAAGTGAGTCCGTGCATAGTATTCGACATGAACAAGAACCTTACTGAATAGCTATTGATTCGTAATCAGCAACTTTTGAAACTCCGCGCAGGTAGCGCGGCTCCACGGCAAATCGGATTGCAGTGCGGTATTCCCCATCAATTACGATATCAGCAAAGGAGGGAACGCATACGATTTCGATCCCGATGGGAGACAAAAAGCCCCGAGAAATAGCGATAGCCTTGACGGCTTGGTTAACTGCTCCTGCGCCTACCGCTTGAATGTCTACCACGACGCCGTCTTTGATCATGCCAGCAATCGCGCCCGCTACAGATGCAGGTGATGATTTTGAAGATACTTTGAGGCAGCCGACTTCCGGCTTGAAATCCATGGTCACGGGTTTGTCCTTTTACGTTGGTAGTGCGTTTGTGCTGTTGAAATTCTTATGATGAGTTGTAAGCCCGTCGATCAGTATTTTACTTGAGTAGGTATAGTTTCACTATAGGAATTTCACTTTCATCAGGTAAAACGTGCTTATGTAACCTCATTGTCATCAGCGGCGAGCAGCGGTATTGAAATGCGTAGCTTTCCAGCTTCCACGGAAATAGTGGGTTTAATCTCTTTAGATAGATAGTGAGAATCAGCAATCTCGGCATAAGCCTGAATGATCCGGTTTTCAAACAACCTGAGCTCTTCGCTGTCAAGCTTAAGCTTTAGAGTGCTGTTTATACTCTTTACCCCTGCCGAAGGCTTGTACTTGATATTCCTCATTCCCTCGCTTGACAAGCGCTCCGTGAGGCTTGGTAGCGGAAGGATCTCAACGTTGAGTATGCGGTAGGCGCTCCGATTCGAAATCTCGAAACCTAGTTGCTTAGCCTCGCTGACTAGAGATTCGCTATCGAAAGCAAGGCCAGGTCTTAGGGTAAGAGCTATAGAGTTTCTTCTGTCAGAAAAGATTCGCTGCTTAAGATCAAGATCCTGCTTTGCGTGCTGAATGAGCGTAGATAGGACTTCCGTTGGAGATCCCATCCATACAGAGACTTCATTTCTGTGCTCAAGTGCAAATTCTGAGGCAATTCTCAAAATGTTCTTAGGGCCTCTCATGGCATAGACACCATTTGATTGCACTTCAAAGTACGGAAAGCTCGATTGGTCGCTTTTCTCAGGCAACTTTTGCGTATCAGTAACGACCTGAATGCTAGTTCCAAGCTGTGCTTCTGAAGAAATGACAGCGGAAGAGACGGCGTTGACGGCAATGGAGTAAAGCGCCATTCCCCTACCGTGAATTCCCCACTTGTCCATATGGGCCGAGTCAAGCTTAGAGGTGACTCGAGGCTCGAAAATCCTAGTATGAAGGTTTGCGGGGATACCGTCACCGTCATCAATAATCGTAATGGTTCTTTGCGTATCTTCTCTCTGAAGAGCGATATAGATACGTTTTGCGTGAGCATCTCGCGAGTTTCGAAGCAGTTCGATGACTATGTCTTCAGAACACTGAATGTCTTGCGCTGCCTGTCTTTTTTCAGCTTCAGAACTCTTCAAACGAACGAAGCCATCTCCGAGATCGTCTTCGATCCGAAGATGGCTATCGCCAGAGACCTCCTCAATAAAGGAGGCTATGTCTTGAACTTTGTTATTTTGCGTAGTCAACAGCGCGGCTCTCGCGAATGACGACAACCTTCACCTGACCGGGATACTGCATTTCGTTTTCGATCTGCTTAGCGATATCGCGGGCAAGGACGACAGACTGTGCTTCGTCAACGATTTCAGGCTGAACCATGACGCGAACTTCGCGACCTGCTTGGATCGCGTATGTACGCTCAACGCCCTCGTGAGAGTTGGCGATCTCTTCGAGTTTTTCCAAGCGCTTGATGTATGCATCAAGAGTTTCTTTGCGAGCACCGGGACGTGCTGCAGAAACAGCATCCGCCGCCTGAATAAGAACATCGAGAACAGTGTTGGGTTCTACGTCAGCATGATGAGCTTCGATAGCATGAACAATCTCGGGGCGCTCGCCAAAACGACGTGCAAGATCTGCGCCGATAACTGCATGGCTGCCCTCAACCTCATGATCAACGGCTTTGCCGAGGTCATGAAGCAAACCAGCGCGCTTGGCAGGAATGGGGTCAAGTCCCAGTTCGGCAGCCATAACGCCAGCGAGATAAGCAACTTCAAGGGAGTGATTCAGTACGTTTTGACCGTAAGAGGTGCGATAGCGCAGGCGTCCGATAGTGCGAACAAGTTCAGGATGAAGATCATGAATACCAGTGTCAAACGCCGCCTGATCACCGGCTTCCTGAACACGCTGGTTAACGAAGGAAACGGCTTTACTATACATTTCCTCAATACGCGCGGGATGAATACGACCGTCGGAAACGAGGTTTTCCATGGTCACACGACCGATTTCGCGACGCACGGGATCAAAGCAAGAGATGGTTACGCACTCAGGAGTGTCATCGATAATCAGGTTGGTACCAGTAAGTTGTTCGAAGGACCTGATGTTCCTACCCTCGCGACCAATAATGCGGCCCTTAAGATCATCGGAAGGGATATGAATGGTTGAAACCGTATTCTCAGCAGAATGATCGGCTGCAACACGCTGGATAGCCAGGCTGAGAATCATACGAGCCTTCTTGTCAGCCTCTGCCTTGGTACGTGCTTCAGAATCTCGGATGATAGCCGCAGACTCATGGATGACCTCATCACGAAGACCGTCAAGCATTTCTTGCTTTGCCTCTTGAGGGGTCATTCCCGCAACCTGCTCGAGCCTGTAGGAAATTTCCTCTTCTGCTTCGTCAAGATCGCGCTCTCGACGCTCAA
>JAFXIM010000113.1 GCA_017533165.1 Eggerthellaceae bacterium | reverse complement strand
TGTGGGCAGCGGCGTTTTGGTTCTCGAGCCGACCTATCGCTACATCATCCTCATCGATGTTGCCAAGTGGGGCAACAATATCGTTCTCGATGACGGCCTGTTCCTTGCCTGCTACTCTAGCCTGAAGCATCAGGCGGTCATGCGTTCGAACGTTTCCTCTGCTGTTGCTGGTGGTCAGGGCTTGTTCAATCTTGGCATCCAGGGTTATGGTGCGCTTGCCATCGAGTCTCCCTGTCCGCAGGAAGAGCTTATCGAGATCACCCTTGAGAACGACGTCCTGAAGATTGACGGCAATCAGGCGCTCGCATGGAGCGGCACCCTCGACTTCACTGTCGAGCGTTCCGGCAAGTCTCTCATTGGCTCTGCGGCATCGGGTGAGGGTCTGGTGAACGTATATCGCGGAACCGGCAAGGTACTCATGGCTCCGACCGCCTTTGCATGAAGAGAATCCAACCCGAACGGCCCAACGGAGAGCTCGACGGCTCCCCAAAAGAAGGGCTTCGGGTCTCTTATCGAAGGAGTGTCCTCCATCGCGTCTAATATCTAGGCCTTCGCGCTTAGATGCGTAAATGGTAAAGGTACCCCGCACGAAACCGTGCGGGGTACCTTTTTGGAGGGCAGGCCTGCGCCTTGCTGGCTTGCACCGTCGATTCCACAGGTTGGGACCTCAGGGCGCTTACCTCCGCAATTGCTTAAGCGTAGTTCTTCTTGAGATAGGCGATGATGTCGGCGGATTCGTACATGGCCTTTCCGTCAATCACCAGGCAGGGAACCTGCCTTTTGCCGCCGATTGCCACGAGCTCGGCCGCGTATTCGGGTTGCGCGATATTGCGCATTTCCATGGTGATACCGGCGTCTTCCATGAATCGCAGGACGCGAATGCAATAGGGGCAGGTGTTTGTCATGTACAGGGTGTGGTTTTCGATATGCGCCATAGTTGGCCTCCCTTGCGTTTGATTGCAGCGCGGTTTTTGCATGCATGATATCGATGCGGCATTTGCAGTGCACGTGGCATAAGCCAAGCGTAGCTAAACGGTTGTTTTGCTCGGCACGTATCTGTTTTTATCTTGCGACAAAGTTTCTGAAATGTTCAAATTGTGGCTCTGACCTGCGGTAAGCAACCACCAGGTGCGCAATCTGGCTATAAAAGCACCCCATGATTGATAGAATACGGATCGTGCAACCACTACAGTAAGTCTCGTAAACGAACTCGCCTTTGAAATGGATCCAAGTAATCGAGGTCGGTAGCAGAAAGATTGTGATGTTTGCCGAGGCAACCGGCAAACGCAAGCCCGAGGGCTTCATACGGAAAGGTATACGCATGAGCTTCAGAGACAACCTTCTTAGACTTCGCACCGAGCATGGCTTGACCCAGGAGCAGCTGGCGTCTCAGATTGGCGTAAGCCGCCAGTCGGTGGCAAAGTGGGAATCCGATCGCTCGTATCCTGAGATGGACAAGCTGATCAAGATGACGGGAATCTTCGGCTGCACGCTTGATGAGCTCGTCATGGGCCCGTCCGACCAGGACGCTGCCGACGACCGTGCGTTTGTTGCTGCAACCGGCGAGCCCGCTGCAGAATCCGCAGCCGTCGTTGAAGAGCAGCACGCATCTCGGGGCGCAGGCTCTGGATCCTGCGTCGAGTGCGCGCCGTCCCTTGAGCCCGCAACTGACGCTTATGGCTATGATGCCCACATGCGCTCCTACGCCAAGCGCCTTGCGGGCGGCGTTGCCGTCATCATCGCGGGCGTGCCGGCTTTCATCGCGGCGAACGGCCTTCTCGGCGCTGACTCGGAGGCGGTCAACGTTTTCAGCTTGGCGCTATTGCTCGGTTTCATCATCGCGGGTCTTGCGCTCATCATCCCAAGTGTTATGGGCCACTCTGCTTTCATGCGCGAGCACCCGGTCGTACGTGACTTCTACTCCCTTGCCGACAAGCAGCTCGCTCGCCAGGCCCTGTCCCGCGGCATCGTGGTCGGCATCGCGCTAATTTTCGCCGGCATTATCGTATCGGGCATTGCGGGAGTTGT
>JAFXIM010000112.1 GCA_017533165.1 Eggerthellaceae bacterium | reverse complement strand
CGTGGTGCACATCACCGGCCCGAAGGAGCTTGAACGTGTGACCGAGGAGATGGCTCTCACCGATGACGAGGCCGCGCGCTGGCAGCTCATGGGCTATCAGGACCGCATGGGCCAGACGCTTGCTGCGGCTGATGCTATCGTCTCGCGCGCGGGGGCGACCTCGCTCGCCGAGATCTCCGCGCTCGCTATTCCCGCGCTTTTGATTCCGTATCCCTATGCGACCGAGGACCATCAGACCACCAACGCGAAGGCCTACGTCGAGGCGGGATGCGCTCTCATGCTTCCCGATTCCGAGGCCCTGAGCGAGGGTTTCAAGGAAAAGGTGCGCATCCTGCTCAACGACGCATCTGCTCGCGCGGCAATGTCTGCTGCTGCGCGCGAGCAGAAGACGGCCGATGCTGCAGCAAACTTGGCAGATGTTGTGATGGAAGCAGCGGGTAAAGCTGCCCATGCGCTACAATAGCGCGGCGCTTAACGGCAAAGGCATTTTGAGGATGGAGAGACGAATGGAAAACGTGAGCACCGACAAGCTGCATTTCATCGGCGTCGGAGGTGTCGGCATGAGCGGCATCGCCCGTGTGGCTCATGATCAGGGTATGAAGGTAAGCGGTTCCGACATCAGGGAGAGCCGTTACACGAAGCAGCTCAAGGAAGCGGGGCTTACCATTCACATTGGTCAGGCGGCTGACAACATTCCCGAGGGAGACCCCATCATTGTGGTGTCTACCGCCATTCTCGAAAACAACCCCGAGCTCATCGAGGCAAAGCGCCGTGGCCTTGATATTCGCCATCGTGCCCAAATGCTTGCCTATCTCGGCCGTAACCTGGATACCCTGGCCGTAGCCGGTACGCACGGCAAGACCACTACGTCCTCCATGCTGGCAAGCACGCTTCACGCCATGGGGCTAGATCCCACCTTCCTCATCGGTGGCATTGTGCGCGCCTACGGCACCAACGCGCATTCCGGCGAAGGCGCATATTACGTGGTCGAGGCCGATGAGAGTGATAAGTCCTTCACCTATCTGTCCCCGGCGGCTGCCATCGTCACCAACATCGAGGCGGATCATTTGGACCACTACGAGGGCCTGAGCGAGATCTACGAGCAGTTCCGCCTGTTTATTAAGTCCATTCCCGCTGACGGCGTAGCTGTTGTCTGCGGTGATGACGAGCCTCTCGTCCGCCTTGCGCGCGAAAGCGCAAACCACGTGGTCACCTACGGTTTTGCCGAGGGCTGCGACGTGCGCATCGTGGAGGCGAAGCCCAACGGCGTTGGCTCTTCTTTCGTGGTTGAGTTTGCCGACGGCCGTCGCGTGGCCAGCTCCATCAAGCAAAACCCCGGCATTCACAACGTGAGCAACGGTGCAAGCGTGCTCGCGCTCATCGATGCTTTGGGCTATGACGTGGAGCTCGCCGCCGAGAAGCTTGCTGAGTTCGCCGGCGTCAAGCGCCGTTTCGATCTGGTGGGCAAAGCTGGTGGCGTTACCGTGGTCGATGACTACGCTCATCATCCCACTGAGATCGCAGCTACCATTCGCGCGGCGAAGGAGCTCGATTTCAAGCGTGTTCACGTGTTGTTCCAGCCGCACCGCTATTCGCGCGTCAACCTGTTCACCGAGGTTCTCAAAGAAGAATTCGGCTGCGCCTTTGACGCGGCCGATACCGTGACCTTCATGGACGTGTATGCCGCAGGTGAGGCTCCGGTTCCCGGTGTGAACGGCAAGACCTTCCTTCAGGTCATCCTCGATCACGAGGGCCATCCGCCCTGCCATTATGTACCGCGCCGCATCGACGTTGCCGCGCATATCGCCGACATCGCAAGCGAAGGCGACCTGGTTATCACTATGGGTGCGGGCGACGTGACCGAGCTCGGTTCTCAGATTATCGACGAGATCAATCGTCGCTAGGAAACGGATAGCTTCTCCATGGCAGCGCGTCACACATCGCCCCTGCAGGCATTGCTTGTCGATGACCGGTTCGACGGCGACATCTATCCCAACGAGCCCATGGCTCGCCATACCACCTATCGCATCGGCGGTCCTGCGCGTTTCTACGTGCGCGTAAACTCCATCGGTGCGCTCACGCAGCTCATCGACGTGTGCGATCAGGAAGGCGTTCCCTGGGTGGTGGTCGGTCGTGGGTCCAACCTTCTCGTAGCTGACGAGGGCTTTCCCGGTGTTGCCATCTCTCTCGGTCGCGACTTCAGATCCCTGCGCGTCGATGAAGATCGCAATTGCATCATTGCGGGCGCGGGTTGCGTTTTGTCCTCGGTTGTTCAGGAGGCTTTCAGACGCTCCCTCGCGGGTCTTGAGTTTGCGGTGGGAACTCCGGGTACCGTAGGTGGTGCCCTTCGCATGAACGCGGGGTCGCGCGGGGAGTGGATAGGCTCGCACGTTCTCTCCGTCACCTCGTACAAGCCCGGCGTGGGCCTCGTTCGTCGCTGCGGCGCCGAAATCGAGTGGGGGTATCGCCGCTCGTCTTTCGCAGCTGACGAAACGCTGCTCGAGTGCGAACTTATCGTAGAGAAATCCGATCCTTTCTTCATTCGCGGTAAGATGGAGGCAAGCCTGACGAAGCGCAAGAAGAACCAGCCTATGGACGCGCCGT
>JAFXIM010000111.1 GCA_017533165.1 Eggerthellaceae bacterium | reverse complement strand
GGCGAGCTCAACGAGATGCTTGGCGGCGGAGCCTACGCTGACGTGCTGATCACCGCTTCGATGGGCTCTATGGACACGGCCGTTGAGAAGGGCTACGTAGACGAGTCTACTCGCATAACTATGTTCACCAACGACCTGGTCATCGTTACGAAGGAAGACGCAACTTTCGATAACGTAACCTTGCAGGACATCGCCGATGGAAAGTACACCGTTGCGGTGGGCGATGAGTCCGTGCCTGCCGGCAACTACGCTTGCCAGGCTCTCTCCACCGTGGGAGCCTACGTTGACCCGTCCGGTAAGACCGGCGCTGAGATCACCGGTAAGGGCGGGGAGTTTGCGGGTATTACCCCGGTGCTTCAGACTTCCGCCGGCAACGTGTGCAAGCAGGCTGAGAGCGGCGATGTTGACGTGGCTATCGTGTACTCCTCCGATGTGTTCCGATTCGGCGGCGTGAAGATCGTCGGGGAGATCCCCTCCGACGCTCACAAGCCTATCCTGTATCCGGGCGCGGTGTGCACGCAGTCCGAGAACGTAGAAGAGGTCGAGGCCTTCTTGAACTGGTGCCTGACCGATCCCGAGGCTCAGAAGATTTGGAATTCGTGGGGTTTTGAACTTGCTGCATAAGCCGAACATCGCCCTCAACGCTGCAAGCGCCGTCGTTTCGACGGTGCTTGCAGCCATGTTCGCGTTAGCCCTCCTGGCAGGCGCCCCCCTGTCGGCGTACGCTCGAGATGCGCAGGCTGATCAGGCGGCGTACCTTGCTCAGGCGGGGGATCGCCCGCAGGAGGCGATGGAGGTGTCTTCCGAGGGGGATTCCGCGTTGGCGGAAGGGGCCGCGTTCGGCCTGTCGGATTTCTTCCGATCTCAGGCGGGAAGCAACCGCGCCATCGATGGGGTGTACTACGGGTACAACTACTACACCGGATCGGAGGAGGGGAATGTTGCCGCCGTTTCGACGGGGGACTACGTTGTAGTCTACGTGCCGGTTGATAGGGCGACAGCATTCTCGATCGATCTGAACGACGCTTCCGACCAGCAGGTGCTCAAGGACTACCTGATGGCGCTTGATGATGCGAACGCCAAGGGCTCCTCGCGGCTTTCCGAGGTGGAGACCTGGCACTTCACAAGCGAGCAATCGTATGACGTGGGCCTTGTGCGCTATCTGTTCGATCAGGAGATAACGCCGGATCGCTTCTATTCCGTCGTGGTGGGCGTAGACGGAGGCGATGTGACCAGCCAATCCCACGAAGGCTACGTGCGTCTTGAGCATGCGGACTTCGCGCGTTTGGCGGAGCCCGAGGATGTGGTCATTGCCCACGAGGCAACGGGTTTGGCCTGGCTGGCAGAGTTTCTCGGAGACATAGACTACTCGCCTCTGTGGGTCACTTGCAAGACGACCGGCGTGGCTATTGTCATCATCTTCGTCCTGGGTTTGGCGGCGGCGTATTTCACCATGCGCATCTCGCCGCGAGCTCAGGATGTGTTCGACTCCGTCTTCACCGTTCCCATGGTGCTTCCGCCTACGGTGTGCGGCTTTTTGCTCCTGCTGGCCTTCGGCAACAACACGGCGGTGGGACGCTGGTTCATAGACGTGGGGTTCCCGCTTATATTTAGCTGGCCCGCCACCGTTATCGCAGCTGTGATCGTGGCCTTTCCCCTTATGTATCGCAGTGCGCGAGGTGCTTTCGAGGGCCTGGACCCCAATATGCTCGATGCTGCCCGCACGCTTGGATGGAGCGAGGCGAAGGTGTTCTTCAAGCTGATGATGCCGCTTTCGTGGTCATCTATTGCCGCGGGTACCGTGCTCGCCTTCGCCCGCGCCTTGGGCGAGTTCGGCGCAACGCTGTTCATGGCGGGTAATTATTTGGGTGTCACGAGGACTATCCCCATAGCCATTTACTTCGAGTGGATGAACGGAAACACCGACGTGGCCATGTTCTGGACCCTGGTGATCATGGCGTTTAGCTTCGTGGTGATCTTGTTCATCAACCTGTGGAGCCGAAGGACGACGAAGTACCGTCGTCGGAGTCAGGGGGTGTAGGCGCGTATGAGCTTGGAAGTGCGCATCAAAAAGCAATTCCCCGCATTCACGCTTGACGTGGACTTTGCGGCGGAAAACGAAACCATTGGTTTTCTGGGGGCTTCGGGTTGCGGAAAGAGCCTCACCCTGCGCTGCATCGCCGGCATCGAGCGCCCCGATGAGGGCCGCATCGTGGTGAACGGACGGGTGTTCTTCGACTCGCAGGCCGGCATTAACTTGAGTCCTCAGGAGCGCAAGACGGCGCTTCTATTCCAAAACTACCAGCTGTTTCCCAACCTTACCGTGGCACAGAACGTGGCAGCTGGCCTTGACCGCAAGCTGCCTTCGGCCGAGCGCGCCCGCATCGTTGCCGCCGAGCTTAAGCGCTTCGGCCTGGAAGGCTTTGACGCGCGCTACCCTGCGCAGCTTTCAGGAGGCCAGCAGCAGCGCGTGGCGCTTGCTCGCATGTTGGCCGCACGGCCTGATATTCTCATGCTCGACGAGCCCTTTTCGGCGCTCGATGCCCATCTGAAGGGCGTCCTCGAACAGAATCTGGTGAGGCTGTTCGCGGAGCATGAGGGCACCATCCTATATGTGAGCCATGACATCGATGAGGCTCTGCGATTCTGCGATCGCATCGCGGTGGTGGAGTCTGGGCGCATCGTTGAGATGGGTTCGGGGGAGGACCTGGTCCATCGTCCTCAGTCGTCGGCCGGGCTTAAGCTGTCGGGCTGCAAGAACGCAACGCCTGCTTGCAGACTTGATGAGCATCGGGTGTGGTTGCCTAAGTGGGGCGTGAGTTTGACCACAAAGGGTAAGGTTAATCCCGATGTCCGGTACTGCGGCGTACGTGCTCGCTTTGTGGAGTGGGCGGCGGGGCCTGGCGAGAACTGCTTCCGCATGAGGGTTGACCGTGTGAGCGATTCTCGTTTTGAGCGCATGTTGCTGCTGGGATTCATGGACCGAGACGATCGCGAGGTTCCCACGGTGGAGGCCAACGAGGATGAGATGAAGTATCTGCATCAGCACTTGTTCTGGCGCGTGGCCCGCGATGATTTTGCGTGGCAGGATGGAGAAGGTAAGCGCGGGGAAGATCGTAGCGCACTGCCTGAACTGGGCGATGAGGTATGGGTTCGCATACCGCCTGAGCGCGTATATCTGGTGAGTAGGTAGGCATGCGCGCTAGCGTGTGCGCATCTTTGAAAGGAAGGATGAACATGGGTCATCACGAAGGTCACGGGCACGGCAAGGGGGAGCAGGTGGCGCTTACCTTCGCCATCGTAACCTGCTCGGATACTCGGAGCATGTCGGAGGATACGGCGGGCGCCGCGCTGGAATCGTTCATTGCGGAGGCAGGATGGACCTGCCTTGAGCGCGTGGTGGTAAAGGACGATCGCGCAACCATTGCTAAGGCCATCGTTCATGCGGCCGATGATTTGGGCGTCGACGTGGTTCTAACCTGCGGAGGAAGCGGTTTGTCGCTGCGCGACGTAACGCCCGAGGCTACGGCGGATGTGTGCGATCGCAACGTGCCGGGCATCGCCGAGGCCATGCGCTATCACAGCCTGCAGATCACTCCGCATGCCATGTTGTCGCGTGCCGTATGCATGCAGCGCGGGCGCTGCCTGGTGGTTAACCTCCCTGGCAGCAAGAAGGCTGCGTCCGAGAATTGGGAAGCCGTTGCGGATGTGCTGCCGCACGCGGTGAAGATGATGGCTGGCGGTGGCCACTAGGTCGAGGTCGTTCGAGCCGAGGAGCCCTTTCGTCGCTTGATTTAGAGGGCTTTCTTCATGGGGCAGGGCTGGCATTCCTCGACGAGGGTGCATATGTCGCAGTTCTCGGTGACCGACAGGTCTACCTCCTCCCATGGGCAGGGGGCGAATCCCAGTCGATCGTAGAACCCCTTGCTGGCGCCGCGGGCAACCAGGCGAAGCTCGCCGTAGCGCTTCTGCTGCTCGGCCATGAGCTCTTCCCCTACGTGATAGCCGCGCCAGCTCTTGTGAACCACGACGGGGTTCACATGCGCGATGCCGTTGCTTCCGATGGCGATGCGAATGAAGCCAACCGGCTCATCGGCGCTGTTGACCGCTACGGTGACGTTGTCGAGGTTGGGCAGGTTGTCCATGCCCTCGGAGTAGCAGTAGGAGTCCAGATAGGGACGGTCCTCCTGGCGTGCGGGGCGCGTGGTGAACAGCGGTTCGGTCATGTGGATGCTCCTGGATCGTGATGGTTGTCGTGGCGGCTTGCGGGCTTTGCGTGGTCGTTGGGTCGCGGGATTCGGGGTAGTGTTGCTGGGTCGTGGGATGGCTTACAGGGCGCTTCCGACGGGAGCGTAG
>JAFXIM010000110.1 GCA_017533165.1 Eggerthellaceae bacterium | reverse complement strand
GGCAAGGACATCTTCTGCCGTCAGCGGTTCGAAGTACAGCTTGTCAGAGGTGTCGTAGTCAGTGGAGACCGTTTCGGGGTTGCAGTTCACGATAATGGTCTCGAAGCCGAGCTTCTTAAGCGACATAGCTGCATGGACGCAGCAGTAGTCGAACTCGATGCCCTGGCCGATGCGGTTGGGGCCACCGCCAAGGATCATGATCTTGTCGCGATCGCTCGAGGGGCTTGCGTCCGGGGCGTTGTAGGTGGAGTAGTAGTAAGCGCTGTCCTCGGTGGAGCTGACGTGCACGCCTTCCCAGCCTTCAACAACGCCGATCTCGTTGCGACGCGCGCGAATGGCAACTTCGTCGAGGCCGGTGATCTGGGACAGGTAACGATCGGCAAAGCCGTTCTTCTTAGCGCTTTCGAGCATGGCGTCGGGGAGCATCACGCCGGCGTTTTCAGCGGCGAAAGCGAGGATACCCTCCTCTTCGGCAACCAGCTCAGCCATCTGCTCGATGAACCACTTTTTGATGGAGGTAAGTGCGTGCAGCTCGTCGACGGTGGCGCCCTTGCGCAGGGCCTCGTACATTACGAACTGACGCTCGGAGGTGGGGAAGGCAAGAAGCTCGATGAGCTCTTCTTTGGTCTTGCCGTTAAAGTCCTTTGCAAAGCCCAAGCCGTAGCGGCCGGTCTCCAAAGAGCGGATGGCCTTTTGCAGGGCTTCCTTGTAGGTTTTGCCGATAGACATGACCTCGCCGACGGCGCGCATCTGCGTGCCCAGCTTGTCCTCGACGCCCTTGAATTTTTCAAACGCCCAACGGGCGAACTTGATGACGATGTAATCGCCGCCCGGAACGTACTTGTCAAGCGTGCCGTGCTTACCGCAGGGGATCTCATCAAGGGTCAGCCCGCTTGCCAGCATGGCGGAGATGAGCGCGATGGGAAAGCCCGTTGCCTTCGATGCCAGGGCAGAGGAGCGCGACGTACGCGGGTTGATCTCGATGATGACATCGCGGTCGGAAACCGGGTCATGCGCCCACTGAACGTTGCAGCCGCCGATGACCTCAACGGTGTCAACGATGCGATAGGACTTCTCCTGAAGGCGCTTCTGCACCTCTTCGGAGATGGTGAGCATGGGCGCGGAGCAGAAGGAGTCGCCAGTATGCACGCCCAGAGGGTCGATGTTCTCGATGAAGCAGACGGTGATCATGTTGCCCTTGGCGTCGCGAACAACCTCGAGCTCGAGCTCCTCCCAGCCAAGGATGGACTCCTCAACCAAGACTTCGTGGACAGGAGATGCCTGCAGGCCGCGCGCAACAACCGTGCGCAGCTCCTCGATGTTGTAAACCAGGCCGCCGCCGGTGCCGCCCATGGTATAGGCGGGACGCAGCACGCAGGGATAGCCAAGGCGGCTTGCGATGTCGACCGCTTCGTCGACTGTGTGGGCGATTTCGCTGCGAGCCATCTCAATGCCGAGGGAGTCCATGGTGTCTTTGAACACCTGACGGTCCTCGCCGCGTTCGATGGCGTCAACCTGAACGCCGATGACCTTGACGCCGTACTTGTCGAGGACGCCTTCCTTGGCGAGGTCGGAACACAGGTTGAGCGCCGACTGTCCACCGAGGTTGGGAAGCAGAGCATCGGGGCGCTCGGTTTCGATGATTTGGGTAAGGCGCTCGACGTTCAGCGGCTCGATGTATACGGTGTCGGCAGTGTCGGGGTCCGTCATGATGGTGGCGGGGTTG
>JAFXIM010000109.1 GCA_017533165.1 Eggerthellaceae bacterium | reverse complement strand
CACGGAGAACTTGACGCCCGCCTGCTCGAGCAACTCGCGACGGCGTGGACTGGCGCTGGCGAGCACCACCTCGAAGGGCATGGCCTGCTCGGGTGTGGCCTCGGGCGCGGCTTCAGCTTCGGGCGCGGCGTCGGGCGCGACTTCGGATGCAGTCTCAGGGGCGGCCTCGGCTTCAGCAGCCTGCTCAGTGCTCATATTCTCTACCTTGATATCATCAGACATGATCTTCCTTTGCATAAAACCGTTGGCGAAGGTAAGCGAGCGCTGTGCGCACCGCGCGCACCGTGCGCACCTTGCGCACCATGCGCACCGACCGCGCCGATAGCGCCGATAGAGCCGGGCTCACCACGCGAAACGGCATCGTGTGATTTCCAGGCGTCATTGTACCGCAGGGTGCGGCCCCGCTTTCGTAGTAGAATGCGAGGCGTCTTGATTTATGCCGAAGGGAGCCCGCAGCGCGCCGAAGATGCCCCGAGGGGCCTTTGCGCCGACGGACCCCAAACGCCTCAGACCCGCCCGAAGGGAGCACCTCAGATGTCCTACGAGGAAGCCGCCGCCAAACTGTCCGCCTTTTTCGAGCCGATGCTCGTCGATCAGTACGGTGCTGAAGCGGCACGGCGCATCGTGGAAGGCTGCGACGTGCGCCGCAACTCGAGCCTGCGCGCGAACGCCCTGGCCGCCACGCGCGACGAAGTAGCAGCTGCGCTTGACGAGGCGGGGATTTCCTGGGAGGGCGTTTCCTGGTACGCGGACGCCTTCGTGATCCGCGACGCGGGCGAAAAGGCGCTGTGGGACCTGCCCGTATACGAGGCGGGCAAGATCTACCTGCAAAGCCTCTCCTCCATGCTGCCGCCGCTGGTGCTGGGCGCAACGCCCGGCATCGACATCCTAGACATGTGCGCCGCCCCCGGCGGCAAGACCACGCAACTTGCGGCCATCGGCGGCAAGGGCTGCCGCATCACGGCCTGTGAGATGCATCCCCCGCGCGCCGAAAAGCTTGAGTACAACCTGCGCAAGCAGGGTGCGCACAACGTGGTGGTGATGCGCACCGACGCGCGTCGCCTCGACGAGTTCTTCCGTTTCGACCGCATCCTGGTGGACGCCCCGTGCTCGGGCTCGGGCACGCTACGCACACGCGACCCCAAGCTCGCCGCGCGCTTCACCGAAAAGCTCATCCAAAAGAGCGTCCAGTCACAGAAAGCCCTGCTCGGCAAGGCGCTTGAGCTGCTGAAACCCAACGGCACCCTGGTCTATTCCACCTGCAGCGTGCTCGGCTGCGAAAACGAGGGCGTGCTGAACGAGTGCCTAAAGGCGGCCAGCAAGCGCGGCAAGTACGAAATCGAGCCCATCGAAATGGAGGGCATCGAGGAGCTGCCGCTTCTGCCGGTGAGCATTGAGGGCACGCTCTGCGTCTGCCCCACCGACCTTTTCGAGGGATTCTTCGTGGCGAAGGTAAAGCGCAAGGCTTAAAGGACGCACGCGGCGCGGGCTCACGCGGCGCGGGCGCGCCAAGAACCCGGGCACGACCAGGAAGCGCGCACGACACGCGCTTACCTTCTCCGCGCTACATCTTCTTACGGCGCGCGCGGAAGTAGGCCATGGGCTCCACGAGAACGCCCTGCTTGTTGGCGCTAACCGCCAAGTCTCCCTGGATGTTATTGACGTAGCCGCTGTTGGGGCGCCCGTCTTCGCCGAATCCTGCAAGAACAGCTTCGATGGAGGCCGTCTCGATGCGGGCGTCCGTGCCCAGCATGCGCGCGAGCAGCTTGTTCACGATGCGACGCTGCAGGGGCCTGCGCTCGCTCCCAAACTCGGGCAGCAGGCGGAAGCCCTCCGTGAGGTCGATCCCCCACTCGGGCGATTCGCACACCCACTTCACGCAGCGCGCAGCGGCCTCATCGGCCAGATCCTCCATCATGTCGTCCTCGTCGGCGATGAGGTTCATGCTGTGCGTGAGAACCTCAAGCAGCTGGGCGTTGCGCTCCTTCGCGCGCGGCACGACCTCGTGGCGTACGTAAGCGCGGAACTTGTCGGTATGGGCGTTGGTAGCGTCCTCACGCCAGAGATTACCCTCGGCATCGACCGCAACAGGAAGGCCCGCGCGCTCGCGCTGCATCACGTAATCGCGCAGGTCCTCTCGACTTGCGTCCATGAGCGGGCGCACCACCGGACCGTTTTCGTAGCGCATGGAGCGGAAACCGCCCGGGCCCGTGCCCACGATGGAACGCATGTAGAAGTTCTCAACGCGGTCATCGGCCGTGTGCGCGGTGAAGATGCGACCATCGGCTATGGGGAAGGCCTCGTGATAGCACATGCTGCGCAGGGCCTCGTTTGCAGCTAGGTAACGCTCGTGGCGAGCGATGGCCTCCACGTTGCCGCCCGTTGCCGCAGCTTCCTTGGCAATGTCGACTTCGCAGGTGAAAAGCGGGATGCCCAAAAGCGCGGCCAACTGAGCGACGAAAGCGGCGTCATCTTCCGCATCCTGACCACGCAGCTTGTGGTTCACATGCAGCATGGCAAGCGCGCCAATGGCCTTTTTCTCGAGCATCTCGTGCGCGAGGTAGGCAAGCGCAGTGGAGTCCGATCCGCCCGACACCATGAGGAGCACGGCGTTATCGGGACCCGCAAGGCCGCGGGAGGACATGGTGGCGAGCGCCCGGTTAAGCAGCGCGTCCTGGGGCTTGGCGTCCTTTGCGCGGGCGACCTCTGCGTTGGCGTCCTTTGCGCGGCTGCCCGCTGGCTGGGCCTTCTGGGTCTGAGCGTTCATAGGGAACCCCTTTCGAGCCAAATTGCGAGTTCTTATACGATGAGCTCGTAGGTGATGATATCGAGGTAGCGGCCGTGCTTGAAGCCCGCCTCGTGCACTACGCCGCACCAGCTGAAGCCGAACTTCTCATGCAGGCGCACGCTGGCCTCGTTTTCGCCGGTGATGATGGAAACGACCAGGTGAATGTCGGGGCATTCGCGCGCATGCTCGACAACGGTGCCCATGAGCGCCGACGCCACGCCGCGGCCACGATAGTTGCGATCGACATACACCGACAGCTCCACCGTGGGAAGATACGCCTCCTTGCTGCGGTAGGACGACAACGTGGAGTAGCCCACCACGCGCCCGTCAAGCTCGGCCACGTAGAGAGGATGCAAGTCTGACTCGTGCGCATAGAACCACGCCATGCGCTCCTCGAGGGTCTTGGGCGTGAGGTCGAGCGTGGCAACCCCGTTAACCACCTCATAGTTGTAGATGTCGAGAAGGGCCTGCACATCGTCGTGATGAGCGCGGCGGATGATGAGGTCGTTCAAGGTCTATCCTCTCGTAAGAAGCGCGATGCTCTCAACGTGGTCGGTGTGGGGGAACATGTCCACGGGCTGCACGAGCTTGGGATGATACCCATGCTTGCGAAGGTAAGCGATGTCGCGCACCTGCGTTTCGGGGTTGCAGGAGATGTAGACGATGCGCTCGGGCGCCATGCTGGCGGCGGCGTCGAGGAACTGCTCGGTGGAACCTGCGCGCGGCGGGTCCATGAACAGCACGAGTTCTTCGGACTGCACGGGGGCCGGAGCTGCGGGAGCGGGGGTGCCGCAGGCCGTGGGGGTAGGCGCGGACGCGGGCTCGCTGGAAGCGGACTCGAGCGCGGGCTCGCGGGACGCAGGCTCACGGGAGTCGGGCTCGCAGGAAGCAGGTCCGGGCGCAGGGGTGCCGGGAGCAGCGGACTCGGGGGCGCCTCCCTCGCAAACGGGGCGCTTACCTTCCCCGCCTTTTCGAACCGCACGGCTGGCGGCACGGCTGGCGGCCAGCTCCAGCATGAACTCGGTGGCATCAGCTGCCACGAACTCGGCATTTTCGACGCCGTTGTGGCGCGCGTTCAGTCGAGCGTCGGCAATGGCGGAGGCCACGCTGTCAACGCCGATCACGCGCGCAGCGCCTCGCTTAGCGGCCACGAGGCCGATGGTGCCCGTGCCGCAGTAGGCGTCGATGGCGCACTCGGTGCCCGTGAGACCCGCGAGCTCGATGGCCTTGTCGTAGAGAACCTCGGTTTGCGTGGCGTTGACCTGGTAGAAGGAATGCGACGAGATGCGGAAGCTCAGGCCGCACAGGGTGTCGAGGATGAATCCCGGGCCGTACAGCGTGCGTTCCTGCTGCCCCAAGATGACATTGGTTTGGCGTTCGTTGATATTTTGCACCACCGTGGTGATCTGCGGAACGCGCTTGACGAGTTCGCGACAGAAGGCCTTTGACGAGGGGAAATCGGCGCCGTTAGTGACAAGCGTGACCAGCACTTCCCCGCTTTCGTGCCCCACGCGCACCACGGCGTGGCGGATGAAGCCGGTATGGGCGTCCTCGTCATAGGGGGCGACGTCGTAGCGCGCCATGATGTCGCGCACAGCGAGGGTAACTTTCTTGGCGATTTCGTTTTCAAGCAGGCACTTGTCGGTGGGAACCAACTTGTGCGTACCCTTGGCGTACATGCCCGTAAGAATTTCGCGGCGAATGGGGGCCTTGGCGGCACGCGAGTTGGCTGCGCGCGAGCCGACGCCCGAGCCGATCGGTGCGCCCTTGCTTGAGCCGCCCGGGACGCCCTTGGCAGACTTAGCCGCCGCGCCCTTGCCCGTCCCGCGCGCCGGCAGCTTCTTGCCGGGTGCGTAGGGGGAGATCACCTTGTTGCGGTAATGGAAGGGCTCGTCCATGCCCATCGGGAACAGGATGGCCTCCTGCGGGGCCAGGCCCTCGAAAAGCTCCTTCATATAAGCGTGTTTGCGGGCAAGTTGCTCCTCGTAGGCCACGTCGAGCATCTGGCACGCACCGCACATGTGCGACACCGGGCATAAGGAGTTAGGCTGGGAATTGGCATGCGCGGCTTGCTT
>JAFXIM010000108.1 GCA_017533165.1 Eggerthellaceae bacterium | reverse complement strand
TCCCTCGTTTTGACTTCTTCATCCACGTTGACGCTCGATCTCATCAAAGGCAACATCAAGAAGGATATGTCTGAGAAACAGCAGCTCGCATGCATGCGCGTTCTGCTGGGCGTCTTCGTTCTTCTGTCTTGCGTGATCGCGCTCGTTCAGTACACATCGACCATTACCTTTATCGCGCAGCTCATGGGTATCTCTTGGGGAGCACTCGCTGGCGCCTTCCTGGGCCCCTTCCTCTGGGGTTTGTACTCCAACAAGGTTTCCCGCGCAGCCGTGTGGGCAAGCTTCATCCTGGGTGTAGGCTTGACCACGGGTAACATGCTCGCTGGTTTTATGGGTGTCGTCATTATCGCCAGCCCCATCAACGCAGGTGCCATCGCGATGGTTCTCTCCCTCATCATAGTTCCTGTGGTGAGCCTGTTCACCAAGTCGGTTGACTTCGACATCGAGCCGCCCTCGCCTAAGTCCGGTACCGATCGCGAGATCGAGGCTAAGCTTGGCGCATCCGATCTGATCGCCGCCGAGGCCACCATCGGAAAATAAGGATCAGCTTTGACAAGCGGGCTTGCCGTTGGTAGATAAACGCTCCAACGTTAGCCGTGGTCAGCGTCGCTAAGCGGGCTCACCAGGAGCTGACGTTAAGTGAGGGCTGTCAATTTGGACCTCTTGGGTCAACGAAAACGGCTCTGATGGCAATCTGGTTGACCTGGGTCAACCAGATTGCCACTTTTTGCTGGTGGAGCCATGTTTCGCTGTCAAAAATGAGCACTTGGGTCAACAAAACGGCAATTCCATTGACCCAGGTCAACGGAATTGCCGTTGAGGAGCTTCAGATTGACCCAAGTGCCCGTAATTGACATTGCCCGTTGCGAATTGGCAACGGGCAATTACCGCTTTGATCATTGTTTGCGCAGGCTTGGTCTTTGCCGCAGTTCTTGCTCTTAGACTAGAGGGCGAAACACGGTTCGCGTTAATCTGGCGGCAAGGAGGCTGCAGTGCAACTGAAGGCATCGACTGATTACGGCTTGCGGGCCGTTTTGTATCTCGCTTGCAGGGGCGGCGTTTGCTCATCGAAGGACATCTCCGAGGAGATGTCGATCCCGCGCGACTACTTGATTCAGTTAGCGCAGCCACTTCGACGGGCAAACATCATCGAAGCTCGACCTGGTAAAAACGGCGGGTATAGCCTGGCGAAAGACCCCTCCGAAATAACGCTGTTCGAGGTGATCGAGGCCCTTGATGCAGAGGCGAAGACGGCGCGGCTGCGCAGAGGCGAGAGAGCGAGCCTCCCCATGGCTGAAGACGTGCGACGCGTCTACGATGCGGCGACAAGCAGCTACGACGCCTACTTTAACGGCATCACCATAGCCGCGCTGCTTGAAAAGAAGTAAGGGACACGGGGCGCCCCTCGGTCCCTGGTGGGCAAAGACGTCAACTCAGGGCTACTTTTAACCACCCGATGGTCAAAGAGGTTAAGCAAGGGGTGGTTTTATACGGCAAAACCGCCCTCGGACGACTGATTTGACCGCAAACGTCTCCTAGAGTGCGCTGTTTGGTCGCCATACCTACACCTAGCCGCTGCTGTTTGGCCATAGCCAAACTCAAACAACCAGGCTGCGCCGTTTGGCCAGTTGCGGGCTCAAGTCGTCCTCGGATGAGCTGATTGACCATTACGCGCTGACTGTCTACCTGCCCTCGCCTCGCTCGAGCCTTGTGACTCGAGGTCAGGGCGGAAGGGGTTCGGGATATCCCAGAAAGCGTGCGTGCAGGGGGCTTTACTCTTATTTATTTGAAATTAATTAAAAAAATAGATGAAACAACATGCCTTGACGATTGATGTTACGGCTTCGCCGGCTTTTTAGCGCGAACGCGAGGCATGGTTTGCTCTCGTGGGCACCTCGGACGTCCGCGGTGGCGCCAACGCAAGCTTCGGCTGAGGTGTAAGCTGAGCGCGACGTACGCTTCGGACGTTCGCGGCTCCTCGGATATGCGCCTTAGACGTGGTGCAAATCTAAGGCCTCGCGTGCGGATTTAGCCGAGGCCTAGCACTTGCATTACCAGCAAAACCGCGGTTAGCACGGCGACGACGCCAACCAGCGCCCATAGCAAAACCTTATTGATGCGCCCGGAACGATACGTGCCCATGATGCGCTTGTCGGCGGCAATGATGCTCATGAAGGACAGCAGCACGGGAAGGATAAGGCCGTTGATGAACTGCGCTGTAAGCATGACGGCAAGCAGGTTCACTTCGGGGATCAAGACCACCAAAGCCGAGAACACGATGACGAAGGTGAAGATGCTCTTGAACATGGGCGCTTCCTTCCATTCCAAGGAAACGCCGGCTTCCCAACCGAAGGCCTCGCAAATGACAAAGGCGGTGGTCAGGGGAAGAACGCAAGCGGCCAAGAAGGAAGCGGCCACCAGACCTATGGCGAAGAGCGCCTCGGCATACTCGCCTGCAAAGGGGGCAAGGGCCGCCGCCGCGTCAGCGGCGCTGTCGATCGCAATACCCTGCGGATGCAGCACGGCGCCCGTGGTAACGATGATGAACCAAGCGACCAAACAGGCGGCGATGGTTCCCGAAACGGCATCAACGCGCTGGGAGAACAGGTCCTTGGCGGTCAAACCCTTCTCAACTACGTTGCTTTGCGTGAAGAACATCATCCAGGGTGCAATCGTGGTGCCAATCATGGCGATGACCAATGAAACGAAGCTCGTCTGACCTATAACCTGGGGCATAACCGTGCTGTGTGCTGCCTGAGTCCAGTCGGGCTCGGCCAGAAACGCAGCAACTACGTAGGTGATAAACACCAGCGAAAGTGCCAGAAACACGTTTTGCACACGTTTGTAAGAGCCGCCAACCACCAAAAGCCACACGGCAACGGCGGCAACGGGGACCGAGATGTATTTGGAAACGCCGAACATCTCCATGCCTGATGCGATGCCAGCAAATTCGGAGAAGGTGGTGCAAACATTGCCGATGAGCAGGGCGAGCATGGCAAGCGCTGTTAGGCGGATGCCGAAGCGCTCGCGAATGAGGGCCGCAAAGCCCTTGCCCGTAACTGCGCCCATGCGGCCCGCGGTGGTTTCCACCACGATGAGCAGCACGCACATGATGGGAATGACCCACAGCGTTGCAAAGCCAAAGCTTGCGCCTGCCGTGGAATAGGTGGAAATGCCGCCCGCATCATTGCCTGCCATGGCGGTGATGATGCCCGGGCCCATGGCGGCAAGAAGCAGCCACAGCTTGCTGGGGCGGCGCTCTTCGGCAGCGCTTGCGGCTTCTTCAGCTGCAAGCGGCTCGAGCGTCCCCTTCGCCAAGTCCTCGACGGTTCTTTTCTTTCCGAAAATCATGCCGTGCTCCTTTGCCCGCCTACGTGATGAATCCCTAGTAGTGGAGCAGGCCGGCAACGCTTAAGCCCTGCAGCAGAGCAAGCGTGTACAGTCCGAGCAACAAGACGCCGACGACGATCACGCCGAACACCATCAGACCGGAGGCACGCGTCTTGTCCTCCTCGAGATCGTCTTCGATGGCATCCCACGCGTCGTCGGTGGTGACGATACCGAGCAGGGCGCCGCGCTCGTCGACGACGGGCATGGCGGGAATGTCGTACTTGAAGATGCTTGCGGCGACTTCGTCTTCTTCCTCGTTCGGACCGACGGTGATGATCTCGTCGAACATGACGCTGCCGACGGGTGCGTCGTCGTCGGAAAGAACCAGAGTGCGCAGCGAAAGCACGCCTACGAGCTTACCGTATTCGTCATTGACGTACACGTAGTGCACGGTGGGGTGGTCTTCGTCGAGCCCGCGCAGGACCTCGATGGTTTCGCGCACGGTGGTGTCGGAGCGGACGGCCACGAACTGCGTGGTCATCATGCCGCCAGCGGTACCGTCCTTGTAGCCCAGAAGGCGACGGATCTCCTCGGCGTCTTCCACGCCCATGAGGCGAAGCAGGGTTTCAGCTTTTTCGTAGGACAGGTCACGGAAGATCTCTGCCGCATCGTCGGGGTCCATGTTGCCAAGCAGGCTTGCTGCTTTGGCGTCGTCGAGGTCGTCGATGAACTCGATACGCTCTTCCTCGTCCATTTCGGAGATAGCCTCGGTCGCTTGGTTCTCGTCGAGGTGCTTGAATACCGTCGCGCGCTGCTGCGGATCGAGCTGTTCCAGAATGTCAGCCACATCGGCAGGGTGCAGCTCGTCGAGGCGGCGGTGCGTCACAGAAAGCTGAACCTCGGACAGGTCGCGATCGAGCAGGTCCATGTAATTCCATGCGATGATCTGCTCGTCGAGGTGCTTGTTGAACAACCCGGCCACGGCAACCGATGCGCGTTCGATCAGCGGGTGAAGGCCACGTAAGATGCCGCGCACGCCCACTTCAGCGCCAAGCAAACGCAGCTGCGTACCGGACTTCGACAACTTGAGGTCGTTAACGCGAACGACTTTCATGCCCTGCGTGTCAACGATCTGCTTGTTGAGGAGGTCTCGTGCGAGCAGAATTTCGTCAGGCTGCAGGTAGCTGAAGCGAATGTCGTGCGACTCGAGCTTGAGGGAGATGCCGTCTTCGCCGAATTCGTTGACGTACTTTCGCCAGGAAATCATGAAGGGCACTTTGCCCGGACCCAAGAAGGCCAGGCTGGTAATGCGCGGGAAAACCTCGCCGGTGGAAATGGCGAGGTCTGAAATGGTACCGATCTTCTCACCCGTCGAATCGACAACGGGCTTACCGATCATTTGAGAGAGATAGAGCATGGGCCCACCCTTACTAATCTCGCACCCACTCAGCCAGCTCAATTGTCGGACATATCGATTGCTGTTGCATTAAGCGAACAGGTGAAATGACGGACTTCACCCGTATTCAGCCGGTATGTCAGATGGAATTGCTCTAAGCGGATGCGTCGCAGCTGTCTTCCGACTGCTGCCGCAAGGGTAGGAGTCGGAAGTTACATACTGTGAGGCTTCGATTTTCGAACCTTCAAGTACGTTCCTTTCTCCAGAAACAAAAAAACCGCACGTGCTGGAACAGTCGTTGCGGATGATAGCTGAAATGGTGCGCCGTGAGGGATTCGAACCCCCGACGTACTGATTCGTAGTCAGTCCCTCTATCCAGCTGAGGTAACGGCGCACATCGAAACAGCAAAAGCCATTATGCGCCTCCGTAGCGGCGGTGTCAATGAAAAATTTTTCCTGTTGAAAAAAATTTTTCAAGGAGGTGGGGAAGGTAAGCGCGCCGCGGCGGCGCGGGAGGGGTCTTTGTGTCTCGTCTGGTTTGCGTTTTGCCGACGCTTTAACCGTGCTGTAACGTGCTGTTTTGCAGGCGGGCTATCATGGTCAGACACTTTTAATATACCGAGCATCGAAATATAAGGAAACGCGCATGGTCATCAACACCGAAGACACCAGGAAAATCGCCCTGTTCGACGAGTTCGCTCGAATCAACAGCATTGATCCCGCTTACTACGAGCGCCATGACGTCAAGCGCGGCTTGCGCAACGCTGATGGCACGGGCGTGGTTGCCGGCATGACCAATATCTCCAACGTGCACGGCTACGTGATCTCCGACGGGGAAAAGCTGGCCGATGAGGGCACGCTTCGCCTGCGCGGCTACGACCTCTACGACCTGCTCGGCGATGAATCGAGCGACCGCCGTTTTGCCTTCGAGGAAATCGCCTACCTGCTGCTTATGGGCGAGCTTCCCACGCAGGCCGAACTCGATGCCTTCATCGAGGTCATCGACGCCCAGCGTGAGTTGCCCGACGGCTTTACCGCATCCATGATCATGGGCAATGCACCCACCAACATCATGAACGTGCTGGCACGTTCGGTGCTTCTCCTCTACGGGCACGACCCGGACGCCGAAGACAGGTCTCCCGAGCACGAGATCAACACGGCGCTCTCGCTCATGTCGCGCCTGCCGCGCATCATGGTGCTGTCCTATTACGCCCAGCGCTCGCGCTATCATGGCGAATCCATGATCATGCATCCTTTCATTCCGGGTCAGTCCACCGCCGAAACCATCCTGTCCATGCTGCGCCCCGACCGCAGCTTCACCGCCGACGAGGCCCGCATGCTCGACATCCTGCTCTGCGTGCATGCCGAGCACGGTGGCGGCAACAATTCCACCTTCACGGCGCGCGTGCTTTCCTCCTCCGACACGGACCCCTATTCCACCTATGCGGCTGCCATCGGATCGCTCAAGGGATACCGTCACGGAGGCGCCAACCACAAGGTGCTCGCCATGCAGCGCGAGGTGAAGGAAAACGTCAAGGATTGGGAAAACGACGACGAAGTCGCCGCCTTCCTGGCGCGCATCGTGAACAAGCAGGCCTATGACAAGACGGGCTTGGTGTACGGCATGGGGCACGCGGTCTACACGAAGAGCGACCCGCGTGCGGTGATCTGCAAGCGTTTTGCGGAAAGGCTGGCGACGGGAACCGAGTACGAGGCCGAGTTCAAGCTGCTCCAGAGCATCGAGCGCCTGGCGCCCGAGGTGATTCTTCGCGAAAAGGGAACTCGCAAGGATATGTGCGCGAACGTGGACATGTACACGGGCTTCATCTACTCCATGATGGGCATCCCGCAGGAGCTGTTCACCCCGCTGTTCGCCTGCGGTCGCATGGCCGGCTGGGCGGCGCATCGCTTCGAGGAGATCTCTTCAGGCAAGCGCATCATCCGCCCCGCCTACAAGCACACCTACATGAAGCGTCGCGAGTACGCCGACATCGCCGAGCGCACCTCTGCCGAGCGGTAGTTTGTTTTGCCAGCGGCGCTTTGCGCGCTATAATATCTCGCGGTAATGACTGATCCGCTGAGGCGATAGGGGGCTCACGTGGCGGACGCAAGTGCAAAGTTTGCAAACACGAAACTGCGTATTTTGACCGACGAGGTGCTCGCCGGCTTCACCATTGACGACATCAAGTGCCGTTCTTGCAGCGGTTATGGCAACTGCGGCTTCAAGAGCATGTTCCTCAACAACGGCAAGCCCGTTTCCATCTGCATGGACATGCGTAAGAAGAGCATCATCGAGCGCGACGGCGAAGGCACTATCGATCCCTTGCTTGGCAAGCCTCTTGAGCTTTAGGGTGAGAAGGTAAGCGCAGCGCATCCCGCACAAAGCAAGGCGCGCAGGGCGAAGTCCCTGCGCGCCTTTTGTCGTGCTTGTGTGTTCTTATGCGGCCTTGGTGCCGGCGATTCCGAAGATCACCATGGTCACGCCGCGAAGCATGGTGACGAAGGCGAACAGGAAGGCCAGCAGCGCGGGCATCATGAAGAAGAGCACGCCGCAGATGATATTGAGCGCGCCGGAAAGAACGCCCCAGCCCCAGGCAACCGAATCCTTGCCGCGGCCCTTGAGTGCGGCGAAAATCTCGAAGACACCCAAGATCGCAACGCAGATGCCGACAAGCCACGGGATGACCGCTGCGTTTGCAAGGGGGTGCACCAACATGAAGGCGCCGACCAAGATGTCGATCACCGCGTAGGCAAGCGTCCATCCAGAAACCGCCGGGGTCTTTCGCAGCTTGACGTAGGTGTATACGCCTCCGATGCCGGCCATCAGAAACGCCACGCCTGCGAACAGCGCGATGGCCACCAGGGTCAGGCCGGGATAGGCCGCCACCATGCAGCCGAGCAAAACGAGCAGAACGCCCAATGCGACGAGTACCCAATTGCGCTTCTTTTCCTGTGCCACAAGGCTCTCCTTCTTGCCAGGGTTTCCCTTCGTTTTGCGTTCTCGCACTCTGCGGTTTTGAGTCCCTGCGGTGTCTTTCGCGCTTGCCTTCTCCACTGAAAGCGGTGAAGGCAGCTCCCGCAAGTTCCCCTTAATCGCGAGATACAAAAAGAGCCCCTGTGCGGGGCTCGTTATAAACTGGCGGAGGAAGTAGGATTCGAACCCACGGAACCTTGCGGCTCAATAGTTTTCAAGACTACCGCCTTCAACCACTCGGCCATTCCTCCGTATGCGCGAACGCAGGGTAAAGAATACCACAAACCCGCGCCGAGCTTTTGCAATCTCTCAAGCTGCTTCCCGTATAATGCTTCCCATGACTGACGACGATTACATGCTCATCGCAATCGAAGAAGCGCGCAAGGCCGAGGCCCTCGGTGAGGTGCCCATTGGTGCCGTAGTGGTGTATCAGCCCATTGATCGCGGAACGCGGCGCCCTCTTGACGAGCCGCGCATCGTGGCGCGCGCTCACAACCTTCGCGAGACCACGCGAGACCCAGCCGGGCACGCGGAGTTTCTGGCCATGAAGGAGGCTTCGCGGGTGCTTGACGCATGGCGCTTGACGGACTGTACGGTGTATGTGACGCTCGAGCCCTGCATCATGTGCGCGGGCCTCATGCACCAGGCGCGCATCAGTCGGTGCGTATACGGCGCTCCCGACCAAAAGGCCGGTGCGCTGGGTACGCTGTATTCGGTCCATGCTGACGAGCGTCTCAACCACCGTTTCGAGGTGGTGCCGGGCGTCAAGCAGGACGAGTGTGTTGCTTTGCTGCAGGAATTCTTCGCGGTGCGCAGAAAGAAGTAAATCGCGGAAAATAGGCGATGCGGGTAAAGGCGTGTGTGAGTTGCGCGCGATGTGCCGCGCGCGCAGGTTGCAGTCGGCGCGAGTGTGGTGCGCTTACCTTCCGCAGCAATATCGGACAAGACGAGAAAGAAGACCTGTTCATCATGAGCGATGTCTCCATGAAAGTTGACATGATCGGCACTGCGCGCGACGTGCAGTGGTCCCCCGAGACCTTCCTGGGTTACGGCAGCATCAAGCTGGTTGCGCCGGCGAAGGTGAACCTGTTCCTCGGCGTGGGCGAACGTCGCGAGGACGGCTATCACAACGTGGTCAACGTGATGCACTCGCTTGCGCTCCATGACGTGATCTACCTGCACGTCGGACGCCCCGAGCGCGGGTCTTCTGAGGCCGAGATTCTTTCTGCCGCGGCCGAGGGCCGAGATGTGGATCTGCCCGATTACTTTGCTCTGGCAGGCCCTGAGAACAATCTGCTCGTATACATCGACGTGACCGACAAGGGAGGCGTTGGCGCTTTGGGCGTTCCCGCTTCCGCGAACATCATGACCAAGGCCATCGACGCGCTGGCCCGCAAGCTTGGCCACACCGCTCGTGAAAAGGTGAGTATTCGCCTGGAGAAAAACATCCCCCATCAGGGCGGTTTGGGCGGAGGTTCCGCCGACGCCGCGGCTGTGTTGGTGGGTTTGGGCCATTTCTGGGGAGATCAGCTTGGCGAAGGCGAGCTTGCCCTGGTTGCGGGCAAACTGGGTGCCGACGTGGCTTTCTTCCTGACGGGCGGCTGTGCGCAGTTTGAGGGCGTGGGGGAGAAGTATGTCCGCGCCTTGACGCCGCGCAAGTCGGCCGTGGTGCTCATCAAGCCCGATGCGGGCGTTTCGACGCCGGCGGCTTACGAGGCCTTTGACCGTGATCCTATCGAGGTTCCCACTGATCTTTTGCAAAGCTTGG
This sequence comes from Eggerthellaceae bacterium, assembly GCA_017533165.1. The sequence continues at coordinate 1,301 of JAFXIM010000108.1, read as the reverse complement.
CTGACGCGGATACTGCCGAGGGCGTGCCCCTGTTTAACAATCTCGCACCCGTTGCCGAGGGCATCTGCCCCGAGCTCGCCCAGGTGAGAGAATGGGCGGCAGCCCAGGAAGGCGTGGAGGATGTCATGCTGTGCGGTAGCGGCGCGACCACCTTCGCCATAGTCAAGGACTTCAGCGTTGCATGCCGGATGGCAGCTGACGCCCAGCTTCAGGGCTGGTGGTCGCGTGCGACGATGTTCTCGTCTTTGGCTGCGGCCATTCGGCCGAGGTAATGTGGTCGGTGCGGCTTGCCGCGTGAAACTTTCGCTACGGTGCGCTTTGTGTTTCGCTTAACGACGACGGAGGTATGAGATGGCTTTCTTGCTTGTTCGCGTCATGCGGATGATTCCGCTGATCATTTTCATGCTGATGCTTGCGGCTGTCATCTATCTGGTGGTCACCTATCGTCATTCTCCGGCGAAGGCCAAAGAGGTGCTGATTCGGGTGTTCACTTGGTTGAACGCCCTGCTCATAGGATTTTTCGGGGTGGCGTCGGTTTACGCTCTGTTCGAGAGCAACATGCCCATCTTCGAGATTGCCATCAGCTGTTCTATCGTTGGGGCGATTGGCCTTTGCATAACCCTGTGGTGCCGTCATGTGTTCTGGAAGAACAACCCGGGTTACAAGGAAAAGCCCATGAAGACCACCACCAAGCGTCGTTGGCCCTGGCAGAAGTAGCGCGGCAGGGTGTCGTGCGTCGGGCGGGGCGCAGTTGGGATGCGACCTGCGGTTGAGATGCGGCACGCGGTTGATGCGCTGCCTATGATGCGTGGCTTCCGACATGCGAGCTTTTTGCTTCAAGCGCTGTGTTTCGAGCGTTTGAAGCGAAAGAGCAAGAAGGAGCAAAGGGGCTAGAAAATGAAAAAGTCCCATGACTGGGACTGAATTTCAAAATGGCGGAGATGTAGGGATTCGAACCCTAGATACCCTTGTGGGGTATACTCACTTAGCAGGCGAGCACCTTCGGCCTCTCGGTCACTTCTCCGCTGCAATGTCCAATCATACTAGAATTTCGCCAAAAGTGTCAACGAAAATCCACCGGCATAAAGCCAGCCTTTACCTGCTTTCAAGAAATGATGCTCTTTTGGCTTAGGTCCGATCGCGTCTTATAATGGTAATAACTGTGCCATGATACGCGATACGGCGTGACGTGACGGTCACGGCGTATCATTGCGTCCTCGTGACGGGGAAGGTGAGCGCACCGTGCGTTTGTGGCGCAGCCGTCACGCGTTCGTGTGTTTGTGACCGCGGGACATGGCGCC
>JAFXIM010000107.1 GCA_017533165.1 Eggerthellaceae bacterium | reverse complement strand
GGCGGCGTCGGTTGGCCAGGGCGCGCTTTCGACGGCATACGCCAATGCCTTTGCCCAGCACGGCATCCTCACCTCGCTCGTTTTGCTCACCCGCCGCGATACGGCCGATCGCACAGCCTACCTTCACGCCCGTGATACCTTAGGACGCCTGCTTGAGCTGGGCGTGGTGCCCATCGTCAACGAAAACGACACCGTTTCCGTTGAGCAGATTCGCTTCGGCGACAACGATACCTTAGCGGCGCTCGTCGCCTGCCTCATAGATGCTGATCTGGTGGTCATTTTCTCCGACATCGACGGCCTCTACGACGCCAACCCCAATACCAACCCCGATGCAAAGCTGATCGATCGCGTTGAGCGTATCGGCGCCGCCATCATGGGTGCCGCTGGCGGGGCGGGTTCCACGGTAGGCTCGGGTGGCATGATCACCAAGATCAAAGCTGCTCGCGTGCTCATGGTTGCGGGCATTCCCATGATCATCTGCCATGGCAGAAGGGAAGACGCCATCGTTGATGCGGTGGCGGGCAAACCCGTCGGCACGCTGTTCACGGCAAGTGGGCAGCCGCACGAAATTACGCCCAAGAAGCTTTGGCTCGCCCTGGGTGACGCTGCGCGCGGTGCCGTCATCGTCGACGGGGGAGCGCGCAACGCGCTCGTCAAGCGCGGCAGTTCGCTTTTGTGCGTGGGCGTGCGGAGCGTCGAGGGTCGTTTCGAGGCAGGTGACATCATCGACATCAAGGACGAAGAGGGTCTTGTCGTCGCACGTGGCAAGGCTGCGTTCGCAGGTGACGAAGTGGAGCTTGCGTGCGGACGCTCGCGCGAGGCTTTGGAAAGAAACCGCCTGCTGGCACCTTTAGCTGAGCGCCCGCTTGTCCATCGTGACGAATTGGTTGTGTTCGAGTAGAGATCCCGTGCGCTTGCGAAGGCAGGCGATGCGCGTGGGATGAGACGGCTGATGGGAGGAAGCTACCATGACTGATGTGGCTAATGAAGTAAAGGCTTTGGCAAAGCGAGCTCGTCGAGCAAGCGCGAAGCTGGGACAAACTGGCACGGAAGAGCGCAACGCCGCTCTGGCTGCTATGGCAGCCGCCTTGCGTGCACATGCAGATGCCATCATCGCCGCCAACGAAGCTGATATGGAAGCAGCTCGTCGAAACGGGACGAAGGAAAGCCTCCTTGACCGTCTTATGCTCGATGAGGGTCGCATCGACGGCATTGCCGCCGCTTTGGAGGAGCTCATTGCCCTACCTGATCCCTTGGGCTCAGTCCAGGAGGAGCGCACCCTGTACAACGGTGTGAATCTGAAGCGCGTAAGCGTGCCTTTGGGCGTGGTTGCGGTCATCTACGAGGCGCGCCCGAACGTCACCGCCGACGCTGCCGGCATCTGCCTCAAGTCGGGTAATGCCTGCGTTCTGCGCGGAGGCAGCATGGCTGCTCGATCCTGTACCACCATCGCCGAGATCCTGCACGACGCTGCCGTCGAGGCCGGCATGCCCGCAGGCTGCATCGAGATCGTGTCCACCACGGATCGTTCGGCAACCGATGCCCTCATGCAGCTGCATGGTTTGGTTGACGTGCTTATTCCCCGTGGCGGTGCGGGCCTCATTCGCCACTGCGTCGAGAACTCCAAAGTTCCCGTCATTGAAACGGGTACGGGCAACTGTCACGTCTACGTGCACGAAAGCGCCGATCTTGACATGGCGCGCGCCATCGTCATGAATGCCAAGTGCCGCCGCTTTGGCGTCTGCAATGCTGCGGAAACCCTGCTTATCGACGAGACTATCGCCCGTGGTTTTCTTCCGGAGCTTATGGCTGCCCTCGCGCATAAGGGCGTGTTCCTCCACTGCGACGAGGAGGCCTTTGGCTGCGCAGCTTTCGCCGGATTGACGAACGGCGAGCAGTTCGACCTTGCAACCGAAGCAGACTGGGCAACCGAATACCTGGGTCCCGAACTTGCGATCCGCTGCGTTTCCGGCGTGGACGAGGCCATTGATCATGT
>JAFXIM010000106.1 GCA_017533165.1 Eggerthellaceae bacterium | reverse complement strand
GTCAACGAAGAGAAGAACGTCCTGGCCCTGATCACGGAAGTACTCTGCCTCGGTCAGGCCAGCGAGGCCGACGCGAAGACGAGCTCCCGGAGGCTCGTTCATCTGGCCGTACACAAGACAGGTCTTGTTGATAACGCCAGACTCGCTCATCTCGAGGAACAGGTCGGTACCCTCACGAGTACGCTCGCCTACGCCGGTGAAGACGGAGGTGCCACCATGCTCCTGTGCGAGGTTGTTGATGAGCTCCTGAATACAAACGGTCTTGCCAACGCCTGCGCCGCCGAACAGACCGGTCTTGCCGCCCTTAACATAAGGCTCGATGAGGTCGATAACCTTAATGCCGGTCTCGAAGATCTCGGTCGTGGTGGTCAGAGTGTCGAATGCCGGTGCGGGGTGATGGATGGGCATCCAACCCTCAACCTCGGGCATCGGCTTGCCGTCTACAGGCTCGCCCATAACGTTCCAGATGCGGCCCAGGGTGTTAGGACCAACGGGCATCATGATCGGAGCGCCAGTATCGACTGCCTCGATACCACGCACCATACCATCGGTAGAAGACATAGCAACGGTACGCACGAGGTCGCCCGGAAGATGGGTCTGGACCTCGAGGATCGTGCTCACCTCACCCATGGGGGTCTTTGCGTTAACGGTCAAAGCGTTGTAGATGGCCGGCATCTGGTCCGGCGGAAACTCAACATCCACAACGGCGCCGACGATACGGACGATACGTCCGGTCGCGCCCTGCTTGGCCGCTTTTTCGATAATTTCAGCCATTTATTCCTCCAAAGCTGCGGCACCGCCAACGATTTCGGTGATCTCGGTGGTAATAGCACCCTGACGCGCGCGGTTGTAAATGCGGGTCAGCGTAGAGACCATCTCGTTAGCATTGTCGGTAGCCGACTTCATTGCGTTGCGGCGAGCGCCTTGTTCGCCCGCAGCCGAGTCGAGAAGTGCGTAGTAATATGCGTTGCGCAGATACGCTTTCATCAGGTAGAACATGACCGACTCGGGGTCGGGCTCGAACTCGATATCACCGGGAATCTTCTCGTTGTCCTCGAGGAACTCCTTGAAGGGATTCTCCTTCTTGTTCAAACCCAAAAGCTCGGCATAGGACTGCTGGTTGATCGGCAGAACCTGCTGCTCGACCAGCTTCTGCTCGGCGGCGTTCTTCGCATGGTTGTACACGATGAAAACTTCATCGAGCTTGCCATAGCGATAGCCGTCGCCCGAGTAGAGGGAGATCTGCGCTGCCTGCTCGTAAGTAGGATCAGCGGACAGACCTGCGAACTCCATAACCGGCTTGATGTTGCGATACTTGAAGAAGCCAATTGCCTTCTTGCCGCATGCAACAACCTCGACCTCGATGCCCTGACGTTCCTTCTCCTTGATGAGCTTGTCGGCAGCGCGCAGCACGTTGCTGTTGAAACCACCAGCAAGGCCACGGTCAGACGTCACGACGACGATAAGAGCACGCTTGACCTCATCATGCACCTGCAGAAGAGGCTCGGAGTCAGCCGGTGCGTACTTAGCCGTGCTGATGAGCATGTCCGAAATGGCGCATGCCCAGGGCAGGGCGTCCATAGCGCGCTCGGTTGCCTTGCGGATCTTAGCAGCAGCGACCATTTCCATGGTGCGCGTGATCTGCTTCGTCGAAGTAACGGAGCTGATTCGCCTTTCAATATCGTGAAGGTTGGGCATGGTCTACCTACCTTTACGCCGAAACTGCGAAGGACTGCTTGAAGCCACCGATGGCAGCTTTCAGGTCAGCCTTGATCTCGTCGGTCAGCTTCTTCTCGTTCACGATTGCAGCGAGAACCTCGGGCTTGGAAGCGCGGAGGTAGTCGAGCAGCTCGGTACGGAAGCGAACAACGTCCTCAACCGGCAGGTCGTCCAGGAAGCCCTCGTTACCAGCATAGATAGCGGCAACCTGCTCCTCAACCGGCATCGGCATGTAGCGACCCTGCTTCAGAAGCTCGGTCATGCGAGCGCCGCGGTTGAGCTGATCCTGCGTAGCCTTGTCGAGGTCGGAACCGAACTGGGTGAAGGCCTGGAGCTCACGGTAGGAAGCGAGGTCAAGACGCAGAGAACCTGCAACCTGCTTCATAGCCTTGATCTGAGCGGAGCCGCCAACTCGGGAAACCGAGATACCAACGTCAACTGCCGGGCGCTGGCCCTGGAAGAAGAGGTCGGTCTGCAGGAAGATCTGACCGTCGGTAATGGAAATAACGTTGGTCGGAATGTAAGCAGAGACGTCGCCAGCCTGGGTCTCGATGATCGGCAGTGCGGTCATGGAGCCAGAGCCGTTCTCCTCGGACATCTTAACTGCGCGCTCGAGCAGGCGAGAGTGCAGGTAGAAGACGTCGCCCGGATAAGCCTCGCGTCCCGGAGGACGGCGCAGGGTCAGAGACATCTGACGATAGGCAACAGCCTGCTTGGAAAGGTCATCGTAAATGATGAGGACGGCACGACCCGGGTTCTCAGCGGAAGCCGGCTGGCCATCTTCACCGTTGTAGATGAAGTACTCGCCCATTGCTGCACCGGCCATCGGAGCGATGTACTGCAGCGGAGCGGAGTCGGAAGCGTTAGCGGCAACGACGATGGTCTTCTCCATGACACCGTAGCGCTCGAGGGTCTCGACGATACCAGCAACGGTGGATGCCTTCTGACCGATGGCAACGTAGATGCAGAGAACGTCGGTTTCCTTCTGGTTGATGATGGCGTCAACTGCGATAGCAGTCTTACCAGTCTGGCGGTCGCCAATGATGAGCTCGCGCTGGCCGCGGCCAATCGGAATCATCGAGTCGATAGCCAGAATACCGGTCTGAACCGGCTCATGAACCGGCTGACGGGAAATAACGCCAGGAGCCTTGAACTCGACGGGGCGATAGCCCTCGGCCTTGATGGGGCCCTTGCCGTCGATGGGCATACCGAGCGGGTTAACAACGCGGCCGAGCAGACCCTTGCCTGCCGGAACCTCCACGACACGACCGGTGGTGCGAACCTGGTCGTTTTCCTTGATTGCGGTGACGTCACCGAGAAGAACGGCGCCAACCTCGTCCTCTTCAAGGTTCTGTGCCAGACCGTAAACGGTCTTGCCACCCTCTCCGACGAACTCGAGGAGCTCACCAGCCATAGCGTCACGCAGGCCATCGACGCGAGCAATACCGTCGCCGACCTGGATAACCGTACCGACCTCGCGAGACTCGACACTGAGGTTCAGTGCATCAAGCTGCTTACGCAGAGCATCGTCAATAGACTTAGCGGTGATTTCAGTCACTAGCATTCACCTCCATCTGATGTGTCTTTGAGCACGTTGCGAGCATGGTTAAGCTGGGAGACGACGCTTGCGTCAATGTACTTACCACCGGTGCTCATGATGATGCCGCCCAAAATGGACTTGTCGATGCGCTCGCGCAGCACGACGGTCTTGCCCAGATCGGCTTCGGCCTTTTCCGTAATGATGTGGCGCAGGTTGTCGTCGAGTGCAACGACGGTCGTAACGTCTACCACACACACATTCAACTTGGAATCAAGTAGTTCTCCGAACGCCTTGCTGACACGACCCAGAAGCCCTGCATCGCCGCGCTCTGCCATGACGGCAAAGACCTCGACGAAAGCCGGGTTGCAGTCGGCGAAGACGGCCTTCACGAGACCGTTGCGCTGCTCCGGGGTGTAGCCAGAGTTGTTAAGAGCGCCAGAGAGTTCCATGTCGGAGTGCATGATGGAGAGGATCTCCTCCATCTGGTTACGCACCTCGAGCACGGCATCCTGCCCGCCAGCTTCGTTAGCAGCGTCAAACATGACGTTTGCATACGTAGCAATTTCTTCTTTGACGACAAGACGATTAGTTGGCATTGAAGCTACCTGCCTCGCTCACATAACGCTCGATGATCTTGCGATGCTCGTCATCGGTGAGGTCCTCGCCGATGAGACGTGCTGCAACATCAACCGAAACGTCGGCGACGGAAGCCTGAAGCTCGGCAACAGCCTGCTTCTTCTCGGCCTCGATAGCAACCTTCGCCTTAGCAATCATGTCAGCCGCCTCAGCCTGGGCCTTAGCGGTGATGTCAGCCTTGACAGCCTCTGCCGTTGCGCGAGCCTCGGCAACGATCTGGGAAGACTGGGCCTTCGCGTCTGCGAGCTGCGTCTTGTACTCTGCGAGAATGCGTTCGCTCTCGATCTGAGCTTCCTCGGACTTCTTCAGGGCTTCCCTGATGGTGTTCTCGCGCTTCTCCAGCATGCCGTTGAAGGCAGGCCAGCCAAACTTGCCGAGAATGATCCAGAGGATGATGAAGGCGATCAACATGGGAATGAATTCCATCATGTCGGGGAGGATTGCAGAGATACCTGCAGCCTCCTCATGGCCTTCGCTAGCAAACGCAAGCGCAGGGAAAGCAGCAACCGCAGCGAGCGCGCAAGCGCTCAGCTTAGCTACTTTGTTTGCTCTTGCTTTCACGTACGTACCTCCTTCTAGCCTTTTTTTGGCTTAAAAGTTAAACCGAAATCAGACCAGAGAATTTACATAATGAAGGCGAGAACGAAGCCGATGAGGGCGAGTGCCTCAGCGAGTGCTGCACCAATGATGAAGTTGGTGAACATACGGCCAGCGAGCTCCGGCTGACGAGCGGAAGCGACGCAGCAGCCATAGCAGGCGATGCCGATGCCGATGCCAGGGCCGATTGCGCCGAGGCCATAGCCGACGACCTTCAGTGCGGCAATGATAAGAGTAGTTTCCATGAGTTTCCTCCTTTACCGTTTTTGAGCCTGTTTCCCAAAAACAATTACAACTATGGTCTCCGACACCGCGTGGTGTCAGTTAAACCCTAAGGGTGAGGATGCCTGTGCATCCGGGTGCGCACGATGCGCAAACTGCGGGATCTTTCCTAGTGGGAAGAGGTAGCGAGGTTGATGTACACAGCGCTCAGAATGGTGAAGACGTATGCCTGAAGGAAGGCAACCAGCGTCTCAAGCGCGTACATGGCGACGACCATCAGGAACCACGGAATGGTGAGGCCGCCCGTGAGAAGATCCATAGACTGGATGCCCGCGGTCAGGAACACGCTCGAGGCAAGTGCGAAGATGCCGAGAACCATGTGGCCCGCGAACATGTTGCCATAGAGTCGGACTGCCAGGGTAAGCCAGCGAAGGATAAGAGAGATGAGCTCGAAGAACCAGATGATCGGAACCATCGGCTTCGGCAGGCCAGACGGTGCCAGGGACTTGATGTAGTTCAGTCCGCCATGAGCCTTGATGCCGTAATAGTTGAAGTAGAAGAAAGAGATGGTGGCAAGAGCCCAAGTAACGGAGATGGTACCCGTCGGGGTCTTGCAGCCGGGGATCAAACCAACGAAGTTGGAGATCAGGATGAAGAAGAACAGCGTTGCCAGGAAGGGAACGTGCTTCTTGTAACCATGGCCGATAACGCCTTCGCCCATGTCCTTGGCCACGAAGTTGTAGCCGTACTCAACGATGCTCGCGAACTTGCCGCTTGGAACAATGGTGAGCTTCTTTGCTGCTGTCATAACGACAGCGAGAGTGATGAGCCAGCAGATGATCATCCAGAGGATGTACTGCGTCATGCCGACCTCGGCGGAGCCGATGACGATTGCGGAGTCAAACGACGCCTGGAGGTGAGGCACTTCACTCGAGAGAATAGTAAGAGCGTCCACGTATCCAACCTTTCCTTACTTTTTCTTAAAGATCCTGCTTACGCCAAACCCTATGGTCACCACGCACAGGGCGATAGCTTCAGCCAGAACAAAGTACAGCACCACGTCTCGTGCAAGCTGCACGCACGCAATAGCCGATACAAATAGGATTGCGAAAGAAACCAGGAGACACAGCATCAAGATGGCCATCGGGCCGAAATTGCTGGTCGCCGTAGTACGCTTCGTCATACGCAGGCCGAAGGCCAAAGGAACAAAACCCAAGACCCCGGCAAGTGCCCCTAATGCAACTGCTACCGCCATACCCTGCTCTCATCTGAGCGCAAAATGCGCAAAATACCTATAGAACCTCAGGTATGATAACGGATATCTTCACATCCCCTACAAGATTCTTTCAAAAACATGGCAGACGGCGCGAAAGGCTCACGGGCGGTGCACATGCTTTTTAACCGCGAAATTCCCGCATCTGCATGCCGGCTTCCTCGAGCATAGACATAGCCAGCTCGTCCGGATACGGGTTCTGGTAGACGACTTCCTTGATACCTGAGTTGATAATCATCTTGGCGCATACCACGCAGGGCTGCGTGTTTACGTAAATAGTGGCTCCGTCAATGTTGATGCCGTAACGGGCGGCCTGGATGATGGCGTTCTGCTCAGCATGAAGGCCACGGCAGATCTCATGGCGCTGTCCGCTAGGAACACCGAGCTCCTGACGCAAGCAGCCGGTTTCTGCGCAGTGGGAAAGACCCGTGGGCACACCGTTGTATCCCGTGGCCAATATGCGGCGGTCCTTCACGATGACCGCGCCAACGCCGCGGCGCAAGCAGGTGGTGCGCGTAGCCACCTCGTTGGCAAGCTTCATGAAGTATTCGTCCCAGCTGGGTCTGTTATCCTGCATCGTATCTCCTCTAATAATCCAAGCCCCGGTAGAGCGGGTGCGCCTCTAGGATAGCATCGACCTTGGAACGCACATCGGCCTTCACAGCGTCGTTTTGCGTATTGAACAGAGTCGTAGCGATAAGTCGGCCAACCTCATAGAACTCCTCGGTCGTGATACCGCGCGTGGTACCCGCAGCAGATCCGAGACGGATGCCACTCGTGACGAAGGGCGATCGTTTCTCATTGGGAATGGAGTTCTTGTTGGCGGTAAGGCCTACGGACTCGAGGATGCGCTCGGCCTCCTTGCCCGTCACATCGGCCGCGGTCAAATCCACCAAACACAAATGATTGTCGGTTCCACCCGACACCAGGCGCAGACCGCCGTCGACAAGGCCTTGGCCCATAGCAGCCGCATTTTCGACCACCTTGCGAGCGTAGTCCTTGAACTCGGGTGCGAGCGCCTCGCCAAAGGCAACG
>JAFXIM010000105.1 GCA_017533165.1 Eggerthellaceae bacterium | reverse complement strand
TCAGACAGTACCTGATTCTCTACCTGGATGAACCCCTCGGGCCCACAGGCGTCAATGAGCCTCTGCAGCGTCTTATCGCACGAATTCTGGATGAGAAGATCGGCGTCAATGAAGCTGTAATTCATGATTTTCGCCAAAACGATGCCCAGCGTGGATTTACCCGCACCCGGCATACCAATCAGGATAATGTTGTCCTTCCCTGCTTCAAGCAGCTTTTCCTTCATCTTCGCATCTCCTTAGTGACTAAGCCTTGTAGGTCCCGCCAAAACTTCCCTGGCGCGACGCCGCAACTCGCTGTTTCGCGGCAATAGTTTGAGCGTTTGCGAAAGAATTTTCCAGCACGCCATCGAGCGCATCGGTGAGTCGCGCGAGTTCTTCAGGCTGGGGAAGGTAAGCGCTCACCAGCCCCCTATCGCTCATGCGAGACATCTGCTGCTCGTAGCGCGCCAAGAGCGCAGCCGCCTCGCGGGATCGGCGCGGTACGTAGTTCGCCATCACTCCGATAGCTAGGGCCGTCGGCGCAGCAAAGGCCACGGGCACCGGATTGCCCAAGGCGGCGGTAACGGCAATGCCGACCGCGAAAACCACAAGCGCCTCGGCCCCGAGCACCTTTTGGGCGTTTAGGCTCTTGGAGTCGAAGAGGCCGAGTCGCGCTACCTCGTCGGAAAGCACGCGTTGCCAGTGATCAATCATGTGCACGAACGCCGCAGGGGATGCCTGAGCGAAATCATAGACCGCCCCAAGCTTCAAAGTTCGCGAGCCTTCGCCAATTGTGTTGAACAGAAGCTCGAGAGTTGCGAGGTCGATGGGACACGTCAGCCTTGCTGCCTCCTCGTCATTCAGCTTGAGGCGCAGATCGGCTCTTGAGGCGACCGCCGGATCCTCCACGCTCACCACGCCGCGACGAACGAGGGAAACCACCGTTGCCGTCAAGTCATGCACGTGCTGCTCGTTCCAACGAAGCAGTCTGCCCGCTACCGCAGGCGCGAGGGGCTCAAGCGCAACCGTACCTGCCGCTGCCGGCTCGATGGGCTCACCAACGCGCGCGGCAGCCACAGCAAAAGGCTTACCGCGCAAACGATACACCGCCACCGCCAACAGCAGGGCCACGGCGCTCAAGCCAGCCGAGGCGGCAATAACGCCCATATCCCACTTGCGCCAGAAAACGGCTTGGTCGGTCCAGCCGCCCTCCTCGGAAATGGCGGCATCGCGGATATTGCCATCAAGTCGAGCCGCGGCGGCCTGGGGACTCAAATTGGTCAACCAGCTCTGCGGGAACAGCACGCGAGCCTCGGCAAAGCGCCCAGCATCCAAGTGGGGCGTGGCAAAAGCAACCACGCCGTCCGAGCCCACGGAAAGCTCACCTTCCGCAGGTCCATGACCCCACGCATACACGTTGCTACCCGACACCGCCGCCACGCCCGGAGGCAGTGGCAGCGCGATGGTCAGGCTCAGGTCATCCGCGTAAGCCGACCAGGTCTCAGACACGTAGCGCCAGTTAATCTGCGCCATATCGTCGTAAATCTCGATGCCCGCGATGATGTCATACTCGATCTCCACGATCGAACGCGCGGCCGTGTTGGGCGCAAAAACGTACAGCGTGTTCTTGGGCGAGTCGTAGGAATACGCCTCAGCACTCGGGCCACCCGACCCCCCGCGCCAGTCGAGAACAAAGGCCGTCGCAGGGAGCTTAGCCCAATCACCGACCACGTTGCCCTCGGCGTCGACGGGAGCCACGCGCACACCGCGCACCTCGAGCGAAGCCCCCTCGGGCAGCTCATCGAGCACCCACACCAGCGTGCCAATTGCACCCTGAGGCTCTACGACTCGGCGTTCGATCACATGCAGGGATCCGTCCGTTTCCGCCGTCGCCTCGATGTTTATGCTTGCGAAGGTAAGCGCCTCGGTTCCGGAAGCGTTTGCGAAAGCCGTTCGCGGGCTTGCCGCGCTGAACGAGGCAACGGCAAAGCAGAGGCAAAGGATCAAGCTGAAGCACAAGCTGAGGCGCGGGCGCAGACGCACGGCCATAACCGTCGCCTCGCGGGCGGTGCCAAAATGTCTCCTCGCTGCCATCGCTTCCCTTCTCCACTAAACCGATCTGTCTCATCTGGCGCCATGTCCCGCGGTCACAAACACGCGAGCGCGTGACGGCTGCGCCACAAACGCACGGCGCGCTTACCTTCCCCGCCACGAGGACGCAATGATACGCCGCGACCGTCACGTCACGCCGTATCGCGCATCATGGCACAGTTATTATCATTATAAGACGCGATCGGACCTAAGCCAAAAGAGCATCGTTTCTTGAAAGCAGGTAAAGGCTGGCTTTATGCCGGTGGATTTTCGTTGACACTTTTGGCGAAATTCTAGTATGATTGG
>JAFXIM010000104.1 GCA_017533165.1 Eggerthellaceae bacterium | reverse complement strand
TACGGTCCGGGAACGGGCACCTTCCTCATGCTGGCCTTCACCTCAATCGCCGGCATGGCCATGAACCAAGCAGCGGGAGCCACAAAGGTGGTAAATCTTTCAACCAACGTATCAGCCCTGGTGGTGTTTTTGATCAACGGACAGGTATGGCTTCTGCTCGGAATCGTTGCGGGGCTTTTCAACATGCTGGGTGCCTGGGTGGGTGTGAGCCTGTTCAACGGCAAGGGAGCGGGCGCCGTCAAACCCATCATGCTGGTGGTTTTGGCCCTTTTCTTCGCAAAGACGCTCGTCGAGCTTGTGCTGTAAGCAAAGTCGAGGGTGAAAGCCAAGTCGAGGGTGAAAAGCTAAGCCGCAAGACCCTCGCGCGAAAAAGACTTGGTTAAACGCGGGTGCGCAATCGCGTCATGATCGGATTGCGTCGAGGGCGAAGAGCACGCCGCTTGTCCTCGCCGCAAAAAAAAGTTAGATGCGGCTGCGGAATCGCGTCTTAACTCTTCGCCCTCGACGGTGCGGAGCGCAGTGCGCTTACCTTCTCCATTCCAAAGAAAAGGGGCGAGCAAAGCGCCCGCCCCGAAGGTCAGATATGTCAACAGCCAGCTTAACGGCGGTTGAAGGCCTTGATGGTTGCAGGCACGCCGTTTTCGTAGATGAGCTTGGGCTCGCCCTCGACCAGCGGTGCGAGGTAGTCAAGTGCTTCCTGAGTGATACCCTGGTAGTTGGGCAGAATCCACTCAACCGGGAAGTGCTTGACGTGATTGGCAAACTCGGATGCAGGGCCCGCGAAAAAAGTGGCGTTGTATCGGCCGTCGCGATCTTCTCGACGCACGCCGACGACCTGGCCAGTGAACACGCCGTCAGCGGAGCGCATGTGCGCGCTCATGCCGAGCTCATAGGCTTCGGTCACGTCAACCAAGCTCTGCGCGAAATTGGAGGAACGGGCAGCACGTGACAGATCCTGCACCACGCCGCGCGGGGCGATACCGGCATCGATGATCATCTGCTTGAGCGTGAGGGCAGCGCCGCCGAGGACAGCATGCGCAAATCCGTCGTTTGCGGAGTCGCCAGCGGAAAGGTAGGTTCCGTCGGCGTAATGAGCGCCTTCGGAAACGACAATGTAGCACTCGTTCTTCTCGTCCATCTTCTTCTTCACCTCGGCAAGGAAGGCGTCCTTGTCAAAGTCAACCTCAGGAAGGACCAGCAGGTCAACGTCACCGGAAATGCAGCAGCTTGCGGCAAGCCAGCCGGCGTCGCGGCCCATGGTTTCCAGGACGAAGACCTCGGAGCGCGTATAGGCGTCATAGTCCATGCGAGTTGCGTGGGTAACCTGGCAGGCAAGCTTTGCGGCGCTCGGGAAGCCAGGGCAGTGATCAACGGGAACGAGATCGTTGTCAACCGTCTTCGGAATACCGATGAAACGCTTTGCAACGCCGTTGGCCTGAGCCCACTCGGAAAGGGCATCAACGGTGTCCATGGAGTCGTTGCCGCCGATGTAGAACATCACATCGATGTCATGAGCGTCCATAACCTCGACGAGACGCTTGTAGTCAGTGTCGTTGCCACGCTTGAGCTTGTAACGGCAGGTGCCGAGCGCCGAAGAAGGCGTTTGCTTCAAAAGGTCGATGTCGCGGCTGGAGAGATCGGTCAGATCGTAGAGCTTGTCTTCAAGCACGCCCTCGATACCGTGAATGCCGCCGAACACGCGGTCGTACACGGGATTGAGCTGATTGGCGCGAATTACGCCGGCCAAGCTGGCGTTGATGACAGCGGTCGGACCGCCGGATTGTGCAACGAGGCAATTTCCCATTGATGGCCTCCTTGATATGAGTTCCGTAGTGAATGCGAGCGCTCAACGCTCTGGTGAAATTGTACCCATGCGCAGCGAAGCGATGTCAAGGCGTCTTTCGAAAGCCAGACATAAAGCGCCCAACGGATGCACGGATGCGAGAGGGGCTTTGCAAGCGCACGGATGTGCAGCTGCAAAAGAGAGCTTTTCAAATGCAGGCGCGCTGTCTAGCCCCAAACGCTGCGCGCAATTTCGACAATCTGATCAAAGGCTTCACGCCCCTCATCGATGTCGAGCATAAGCGGATAGGTATGCCACATGCCCTCTCGCACGTCGAGCACAACGGGCGATCCGGCCTCTTCGATCCTGCGGACGTACTCTGCGATTTCGGGAAGCAAGCACTCGCGCGATCCCGCAAAGACCCACTGCTGGGGAAGGTCAGCCATAGGACCCCGCAGCACACAGGGCGGGAACTGTCCACGATCCGCCTCCTCAGGAATCCAGAGGTCGGGAACGCGGCCCAAACCAGCAAATCCGATCAGCGGATCATCGGGCTCTAACGCCAGCTTCTCCCCCATGGGAACATCATTGGAAAGATCGGTCATGGGCGAAAGAGTTATCACGGCTTCCGGTTCGGGTATGTCGCAACACTTACAAAGCTGCATGAGCGTGATGGCCAAAAGACCGCCGGCGGAATCTCCTGCAACAAGCACGCTATCCGCACTCGCGCCCAACCTTTCCACCAAGCCACGATAGCTCGCGACGACGGAAGCATGGGCATCCTGCCAGGTATGCGCAGGAAGCAGCGGGTAGACGGGCACGGTCACGCAGCATCCGAGACGCTCCACCAGCGACATGCAAAACCCCCAGTGCGGAGGGCCGACCTGCATGACAAGCCCGCCACCATGGAAATAAAGCAGATGGCGGGCGTTCGTCCAAACGTCTTCCTCCCCCATCTCCTTCGGGTAGAGCGTGAAGCAGGGCGTGCCATCCTGCGCCTCCCATCGAAACACCCCTACGCGCTCAGCAAGATAGCCGGGAGCTTCGTAGGGCGCCTTAGCAGCAGCTGCGCTTTCGGCCAGCAAGGCTTCGAACACCTTCGCATTAGCAAAGGCGTCCTTCATGCCCAAAGCCTCCATTTCGACAAGCTTATCCTGAGCGGACTGACTGATCATGGAACCCTCCTCAACCACTCGCTTACTCACTTAAGAAGCTCCCGCAGGCAACGCCTTCAGGAAAACGCCTCAAGAAACCCCTGCAAGCCACGCGAAAAACGATACCATCTCTCAAGCCTCGCATTGGCAACATCAGCCGTATCGCTAACATCACCCGCAAAGCTTCGTCTGCGCGCGAAGACGCTTGACGACTTCAAGGCGTTTCTACCCCCGAAGGGCAGGCTCAAAGAGACGCGCTAACGAAAATGCAGAAGAGGGAGGGTGACGAACGCATCTCAGCGCTCATCACCCTCCCTCTCATAGTTCCTCCTGCCAGCCGCAAGC
>JAFXIM010000103.1 GCA_017533165.1 Eggerthellaceae bacterium | reverse complement strand
GTTAAGGAGGCGGAGGGGCTTAAGGCTATCGAAGACGCTGCCCACGGTGCCGATAAGGGCCTTGACTGGTTTGACGCTGCGTGCGCGGCCTTGGAGGAGGCGGCTGCGCGGATTGATTTGCTCGACGTGATCGTGTACTACGATGACCTTGGCGAAGATGAGCTCGACGGCGTTCCGGGGGATGGTCCCGTGTCGGCTGCGCGAGCTATCGAGCTGCTGCGTCAGGGCAACCTCGATTACCTCACTGCGCGTAAAGACGAGCGCAATATTTCTGGCGCGCGCATTCGCGAGCTGTTCGAGGGCGGTCAGCAGCCTTATGCCGTGGTCATCACGTGCTCGGATTCGCGCGTGGTTCCCGAGCATATCTTTATGGCTGGTCTTGGGGAGTTGTTCACCATTCGCGTAGCGGGCAATGTTGTGGGGTCTTCCGAGCTGGCGAGTGCCGTTTACGCGTGCGATCACCTGCATTCGAAGTTGCTTCTCGTTCTTGGGCATACGCATTGCGGCGCTATTGAGGCCGCTATGTCCGGTGAGGCGCATGGGCCGGTGGCGGCGATCACGTCGCGCATTGCCGAGGCCATTGAACAGGAGCGCGATCCGTACGCGGCAAGCGTGCTCAATGTTCGCGCGGCTATCGAGGATCTTGAGGCGTGTCCGGAGATCGCGCACCTCGTTGCCGAGGCGGGCCTTGAGGTTCATGGCGCCATCTATCACACGCATTCGGGAGTCGTGGACTTTCTGTAGCTGGGCGCGCGGGTTGAGCGCGCTGCGGTGACGGGCGAGGCGCGCGGTGCTGCGCAGTTGCCGAACGGGACGCCGTGACCGCTTGTGATGGGGAAGGGGTGTACTTTGTCTTGCGTGCAGCCCAAAGGAGTACAATGGTTTGGCTTTGTGAACCGTTGAACTTGCGGAGAGGTCGGAAGATCGAATGGAATCAACGCTGAGAAGAGCTTGGGCTGAGATCAATCTTGACAACTTAAAGTACAACTATTGCAAGATCCGCGACCATATCGGTCCGAACGTGAAGTTCGTTGGCGTGGTTAAGGCTGATGCCTACGGTCACGGCTCCATTCAGGTTTCCCAGAAACTGCAGGAACTTGGCGCCAACTATTTGGCTGTCAGCAGCATTGACGAGGCCGTGGAGCTGCGTGTCAACGGCATCACCATGCCTATCCTCATCTTGAGCCACACACCGAAGGAGCAGGTGGAGCGCCTGATTCGCTATGGCATTACCCAGACCATTACCTGCGAGGCGAAGGCTGAGGAATACAGCGCTGAGGCCGAGAAATGCGGCGGCACGCTGAAGGTTCACATCAAGGTTGACACGGGTATGTCGCGCCTGGGCTACCTGTGCGACGGAGACTACTTTGAGCGCGGCATCGAGGGCATGGTTCATGCGTGCAGCCTGCCTAACCTTGAGGCTGAGGGCATCTTCACCCACTTCGCTATGGCGGACGAGCATGACGCCGAAAGCAAGGAATACACGCGCGATCAGTTTGAGCTGTTCACGCAGGTGATCGAAGGCGTTGAAGCCGCCTGGGGTAAGAAGTTCGCGCTGCGCCACTGTGCCAACACCGGCGCAACTGCCGTGTATCCGAAGACGCATTTGGATATGGTGCGCCCAGGTCTGCTTCTGTACGGCTGCGGAGAGCATGCCAAGATGCTTGGCCTCAAGCCGGTTATGTCCATGAAGACTACCGTGAGCACCGTGAAAACCTATCCCGCCGGCACGCGCGTGAGCTATGGCGGCATTTACACCACGCATAAGAAGACCCGCATGGGCGTTGTCCCCTATGGATACGCCGACGGCTTCATGCGCTGTCTCTCCAACCGGTACAGCCTCATGACGAAGGAGGGTCTGGCTCCCGTTCGCGGCAAGATCTGCATGGACATGGCCATGATTGATCTGTCCAACATGAGCGGCGTTGACGTGGGCGATGAGATCGAGGTCTTTGGCGAGCGCAACCCGATCGAAGTCATGGCTGACATGGCGGGCACCATTCCCTACGAGCTTATCTGCGCGGTGAGCAAGCGCGTTCCGCGTGTGTATATCGAGCATGGTGAAGTGGTGTTCCGCGAGCTGCTGCTCAGAATGTAGCGCTTACCTTCGCAAGCTTCCACTTTTGCCAAGCGGGCAATCCTGTGCAGCGCACGAGGTTGTTGCTGCTATGATCGGAGTGAACTCGTATTTCGAGTGCTTTCGTGTTTCTCATGGCAATTAAGGGGGAAATTGTGGGATACCTGGGCGAAGAGATTGGCAAGCTTGGTTTCGGCTTGATGCGTCTGCCGCGCCTTGAGGACGGCAGCTTTGATTTTGATCTCATCTGCGAGATGACGGATCGTTTCCTGGAAGCGGGCTTTACGTATTTTGATACCGCATGGGTCTACGGTGGCAGCGAAGAGGTTATCGGACGCGCGCTGGTGCAGCGTCATCCGCGCGAGAGCTATCAGCTGGCTACCAAGGGTATTTCTTGGATCGGTTGCAAGACTCCGGAGGAGGCTCAGGCTCAGTTCTACCAGTCCCTTGAGCGCACTGGTGCTGGCTACTTTGACTTCTACCTTCTGCATATGACTGGCGGCCCGCGCACGCAAGTGTTCGAAAAGCTGGGTATGTGGGATTTCGTGATGAAGATGAAGGAAGAGGGCAAGATCCGTCACATCGGCTTCTCGCATCATGACAAGGCTGATGCCCTCGATGAGATTTTGGCCGCGCATCCCGAGGTTGAGTTCGTGCAGCTGCAGGTGAACTACCTGGATTGGGAAGATCACGTTAACGAGAGCCGCAAGTGCCTCGAGGTTGCCGCGAAGTACGAGGTGCCGGTTGTGGTTATGGAGCCTTTACGCGGCGGCTTGCTGGCAAACCCGCCCGCCAACGTGGAGAAGCTTTTGAAGGATGCCGACCCCGAGGCGTCATGCGCTTCCTGGGGCCTGCGCTTTGTGGCAAGCCAGCCGAGCATCA
Organism: Eggerthellaceae bacterium; assembly: GCA_017533165.1. The sequence continues at coordinate 345 of JAFXIM010000103.1, read as the reverse complement.
TCACGGTGCTTTCCGGCATGAACTCGATGGAGCAGCTTGAGGACAACATCGCCACGTTAAATGACTTCAAGGGTATGAGTGAGGAAGAGCTTGCCGTGATCGAGGCCGCCCAGGCTGAGTTTGCGAAGTTTGACCTGGTGCCGTGCACGGCTTGCGAATACTGCGCAAAGGTATGCCCCGAAAACGTGGGCATCGTCGGCGCTTTCCAGACGCTCAACGCTAACATCATGTTTGGCAGCCACGTGCAGGAGTGGATCAACGTTGGTTCCGGCAAGAACAAGCCGAGTGCTTGCATTGAGTGCGGTGCTTGCGAGGACGCTTGCCCGCAGAGTATTTCTATCGTGC
>JAFXIM010000102.1 GCA_017533165.1 Eggerthellaceae bacterium | reverse complement strand
TCTCATTGAGCATTACGCCGGCGCTCTGCCCTTGTGGCTTGCCCCCATGCAGGTTGTCGTCCTTCCGATCGCCGATCGTCATAAGGACGCCGCCTATGAGTTTGCCGCTGAGATCAAGAAGGCCGGCGGTCGCGTTGAGGTCTACGACCAGAATGAGCCTATGCGCGTAAAGATCGCTAAGGCTCAGAGTCAAAAGATCCCCTTCATGCTTGTTATGGGTGACAAGGAAATCGAAGAGGGAACGGTCAGCGTTCGAGATCGCGCGGAGGGCGACAAGGGATCTTGGAGCCGTGAAGAGTTCCTCAAGCTCATCTCTGAGGCTGCTCTCTAACCCATACGAGCTAACGCTGTCAAATGAAGAGCCGCTGCATCCACGAGGGTGCAGCGGCTCTTCTCATGTGCTCTGCTGATTTAGCGATCCTGAGTATCCAGATACGCTAAAAGCTGAGGGAGTTGCTTTGTGGCAACGGCTACACCTTGTTCGTAGAGATCCATCAGCTTTTCCTGATCGTGCTCCATATTGGAGACTTCCACCGGCTTTTCAGGTGCGATAAGAAAAGCTTGGCCTGCTTCATGCATGCGAACCAGGGCCCTTTTTGCCCTGTTGTACTCGAAATGCCGATTTTGGCATCGCTCAACGAAGTAAGGGTAGTCTTCGTATTTCTTGCGAATGAGGGGCATAAGCTTTTCGGGTTTACGCACATAGTTTGCGGGGTGGGTGCACACCACGACGTGCTTGTTAGAACCTGTCATGAGCGAGTAGGCTATGGGGATGCTGTCGCAAGTTCCGCCGTCAACAAGCCTTTTTCCATCGACTTCAACCACCTGGCTTACAAGTGGCATGGACGAGGTTGCGATAAGGTAGGGGATCTCTTCCTTTGGTTCGATTACTTCATGGTAGTCGGCTTCGCCGGTGTCAAGGTTGGAGGAAACGGCGATAAGGCGCATCTTGGACGCGCGGTAGGCATCATAGGGAAAGGGATCAAACTCATTGGGAATTAGGTCAAAGTTGAACTCGCGTCCATAGGCGTTGCCTGTTATAACAAAGCTCTTCAGGCTAAGGCCACGCCAATCGTTGCAATATTTCAGGTTGAGATAGGCGCATCTGCCACGCTGTCCGGCAATGTAATTGTAGCCAACAAGGGCTCCTGCCGAAACTCCTATGGTTGTGTCGAAGAACAATCCGTGATCCATGAATACGTCAACTACGCCTGCGGTAAACATGCTGCGCATAGCACCACCCTCAAGCACGAGATTTGCTTGGGTGATTTTATCTCCTTCATAGCATGCGGGGAAGCTCACGCCCGAAGGCCCCCAATCACGTCGAGCGGTCTCGTAGAAGTCATGGTCTAGCATGCGGTGCTCCTTTGCTATGCCCTGCTTATCAGCATGCCATTATAGAAGAGTTTTACGCCACTTCATCAACGATGCGAACTCTGATTGGCGCCTAGATTTACAATAGGGGAGAACAAAGCTGTAAGGTTCACATAAGGATTTCAAATCGCTATCCAAGGAGGCTGCATCATGAGTGAGGTAATTTCCACTGCTGATTTCGAGAACAAGGTCCTCGATGCCGAAGGCAAGGTTCTCATTGACTTCTTTGCTACCTGGTGTGGTCCCTGCCGTATAATCGCTCCCGCAATTGAGGAGATTGCAGAAGAGAAAGCAGGCGAGCTTGCCGTGTATAAGGTCGACATCGACCAAAGCCCCGAGCTTGCGTCTCGTTATGGAATCCGCGGTGTGCCTACCCTTATGGTGTTTGAAGGCGGAAAGCCTGTTGGGCAGATCGTTGGTGCTCAACCTAAGGCGAGCATTCTTCAAATGATTGGCTAAATGAGCGCTATCCAATCTTGAAGCCCTTGGACATCCAGGGGCTTTATTACTTGATTGAAGATTGTGGAAATCTTTGCTTTGCTGGTATCCAAATATATGTTACCGTATAAATAACATATAACCCAGTATCGGAGGGCAACATGAGTATAATGCATGTTAGTCAAAACAAGGAGCCGGTAGATCTCGCTATTATCGGAGCAGGACCCGCAGGTATGACTGCAGCTCTGTACGCATCAAGGGCAGGTCTGTCGGTGCTTATGTTTGAGCGCATTATG
>JAFXIM010000101.1 GCA_017533165.1 Eggerthellaceae bacterium | reverse complement strand
CGGGAGCCCCATTCCGCCTGCACTCGAAGGCTGCACGGTCCTCGACCTTGGCTGCGGTACGGGTCGTGACGTCTTCGTGCTTTCCAAGCTCGTGGGAGAAAACGGCACCGTCATCGGCGTCGACATGACCCCCGAGCAGCTTGAGGTTGCCGAACGTCACCGCGATGAGCAGGCGAAGGCCTTCGGATTCGAAAAGAGCAACGTTGATCTGCGCGCCGGCTTCATTGAGGACCTTGCCGCCATCGACATTGAAGATGAAAGCATCGATCTCGTAGTGTCTAACTGCGTCATCAACCTGAGTCCCTTCAAGGATCAGATCTTCTCCGAGATCTTCCGTGTACTCAAGCCCGGCGGAGAGCTCTACTTCTCCGACGTTTTCTGCGACCGCCGCCTCCCCGACGAGGTTCGAAACGACCCCGTCCTGCGCGGTGAATGCTTGGGTGGCGCTCTCTACCTTGAAGATTTCCGCCGCATGATGGCCCGTCACGGCTGGGCAAGCTATACCTTCACCTCCGTCGACGAGATCCACGTGGGCGACTTGGCGCTTGAGACCAAACTCGGCTTTTGCTCTTTCACCTCTCGCACGGTCCGTGCCATCAAGGCAACAGGACTTGAGGATCTTGAGGAAAACTACGGCCAAACCGTACGCTACAACGGCGGCATGCCCGAAATGCCCCGCTACTTTGACCTCAACGAGGAAATCCGCCTTATCAAGGGCCGCGAATATGCAGTTAGCGGCAATCTGGCAGCCATGATAGAGCAGTCTCGTTACGGCAAGTACTGTACCGTAACGAAACGTCGCGCCCATCGCGGCCCCTTCAACTACGAAAACGCCCAGACGGCCCTCGATCTCCGCCGCGGCAAGCAGCAAATCGATCTGGACTTCCTCAATGCCGCCTGCGAGCGCTGCGGCATCCCCTCCTTCGAAGACCGCGTCAACATGCCGAGCATTCTCACCGCGCCCCAGGGTGCCACCACCATGCAGGTCAACATCACCTACGCATGCAACCTCGCTTGCGCCCATTGCTATATCGAATGCGGGCCTAAGAGCACCGAGGTCATGTCCCGAGAGACCATGCAGGCCTGCCTCGACGGCTTCGTTACGGGCGGCTTTGAGGTTATGGACATCACAGGCGGATCACCCGAGCTTCACCCCGACTTCGAGTGGTTCCTGCGCGAGGCTTCAAAGCTTGGTAAGGTCATCGTCAGATCCAACATGACGCTTCTCGGACTTCCCGAATACGAACATCTCATCAAGGTGTTCGCCGAGGTCAAAGCCCACGTCATCACTTCGCTTCCCTACTTTGATCCCGAGTTTGCGGACTCCCAACGCGGTGCGGGCGTGTTCAAGCGCGCGATAGCGTCCATTTCAAAACTCAACGAACTCGGCTACGGCAGGCAGGACGACCTTCAGCTTGACATTGCCTACAACGTGGCGGGTCCTTACCTTCCGCCGCCGCAAGAGCTGCTCGCCGATGCTTACCGCATCAAGCTCGCCGAGCACCAGAACATCGACTTCAACAGCCTGAATGCCTTCAACAACTTCCCGCTTGGCCGCTTTGCGCACGACCTGGCTGATGCGGGCTTGTTTGACGATTACCTCAAGTTGCTGCACGACAACTTCAATGCCCATGCGGTCGGACGCGTTATGTGCCGCGATATGATCAACGTTGACTACGATGGCCGCCTGTACGATTGCGAATGCAACCACGTGCTCGGCATGCCCATCCAAATCGAAGGCCGCGATGCAACCGTTGCCGACCTGGCTCAAGGTCCCGTCCCCGAACGCATGGTACGCACCCATCCCGTTTGCTACAGCTGCTCGGCGGGCTTTGGTTCGAGCTGTGGCGGAAGCCTTGTATAAACGGGAGGCTTAAGCGTCAAAAACAAACGCTTTGCCAACAGTCTATGAGTGGAACCCGCTTATGGGGAATAGTATTATTACCCATAAGCACACATTTGCACCGGGAAACGAACAGCTATGCCAACAGCAAGATCAGATTCATCATACAAGCCCATCCGCGTACTTCCCTTGGCGATAGCAGGCCTTCTGGTTGTCGCACTCGCCATCACCCTGCGCGTTGTCTACACCCTGTTTCCGCCCGATATCCACGTACAGGTGAACGGGCAGGAAGTTACCCTGGCTCATGACACCACCATCGGCGAAGTTCTCGATATGGGGCTCGTTAACCCCACTGCGGGCGACTTGGTAGCAATTAACGGAGACCTGCTTGAGGAAGGGGCTGGCGTTCCCTATGAGCTCACGCTCAACGGCGAGCCTTGCTACAACCTTGAACGTGCACTGAATAACAAGGACGACCTCGTGGTTTCTGATGGCGAAAACACCGTTGAACCCTGCGACGCTACTTATACCGAAACAGCACCTAGCCAGGCAATTTCCGGGCAGGGCGCGGTGCATATCTACGATCGCGGGCAGATCGGCATTACCGAGCACATCACAGGTCGGGTTTCTGGCATTCAGAGCGAAACCGTTCTCCAAACAGCCGGCGTCACCACCTTCCTCAGCTACAACGCAACCGCCAACGGAAACAAGGTAATCGCGCTCACCTTCGACGACGGTCCTTGGGCAGGAACAACCGCGGAAGTGCTCGACATCCTTGCCGAACACGACGTGAAGGCAACCTTCTTCGTTGTCGGCAACCGCGTCGAAGGACAGGCTGACGTGGTCAAGCGTGCCTACGAAGAAGGCCACCAGATCTGCACCCATAGCTTCTCGCATGCATCGGGATCGGGTCAAGGCGTGAACCTTGAGTACATGAGTCCCGAAGAGCAGGTTGCCGAAATTACCCAGGGCTACGCCGCAATCGCGGCCGCCATCGGCGTTGAGCCAAGCCACGTCATCCGCGCTCCTGGCGGAAACTACGGCGATGCCGAGATGATCTGGCGACTCGAGCCCTACGTAAACGCTGAAATCGGCTGGAACGTAGACACCCAAGACTGGCGCAAGCCCGGGGCCGAAGCCATCGCCGAACGCATCAAGTCGGCTGAAGCAGGAGAGATCGTCCTCATGCATGACGGCGGTGGGGACAGGTCTCAGACCGTCGAGGCTCTGCGCATCGCCATCCCCTACCTGAAGGAGCAAGGCTACACCTTTGTCACGATTGACGAGCTCCTCGCCTATGGAATTCCGCAGTAGCGCTCTGGCAGACCCCATATCGCACCATACCAAATGAGCCCGATCACTGCGACCGGGCTCATTTGGTTCAAACGGCTTAAGCGGACCTAAATGTAGGTTGCCTCGCCGTCATAAGCGGTCTTCGTAATAACCGAGAAATGGAAAATGGGTCTGTCCACCTTGAGAATGCGCATGGGGTTATGGGAAAGGCCAGCCGGAACGAAAATGATGCTCGACTTGGTGAGAAGATGAGCTTCGTCCCCAATGGTGAACTCGATTTCTCCACCAAGATCGTAGGGATTTTCCGGATCAGAGGAGAAAAAGCCGATCAGCTCGTCGCAGTCATCATGAGTATGCGGTCCAAAGATGGGATCGCGCTCGGGGACGCTGTGATACCAGGCGGTGTTCATCTGAAAGGCACCGGGGCAAACCTCACCATCAATCCAAACGATGCGCTTTGCAAACTTGTCGTAGAGCACCTTGAAATCGGGGTCCATAACCGGCCCGCCGCCAAGCTGAACGATGTTTACCGCATACTTACCAGATTCACTGTTAAGAATTGCCATTCAGATCTCCCTTCAAACACTAACGTCCAAGTTCTTCTGCCATCTTCACGGCAGCTTTCCCGTACATTTTAGTGTACTTGTAATAGAGGTGCAGGTATTCG
>JAFXIM010000100.1 GCA_017533165.1 Eggerthellaceae bacterium | reverse complement strand
GCGGGTTTGAAGACCATCGCCACCAACGACTTCCACTACCTTACGCGTGAAGACGCCCGCGCGCAGGACATCCTCATGTGCGTCGGCATGGGCTCGACCCTAAACGACACCAATCGCATGCGCTTCGAGAACGATGAGTTCTACATGAAGACCGAGGAAGAGATGCGCGAAGCTCTGCGCGATTTCCCCGAGGCCTGCGACACCACGGTAGAGGTTGCCGAGAAGTGCAATGTCGTGCTGGCACGCGATTCCATCCTGCCGCGCTTCCCCCTGCCTGAGGGAGAAACCGAGGACAGCTGGTTTAGGAAGCGTGTGTACGAGGGCCTCCTCAAGCGTTATGCGGAAAACGGCGAAGAGGACATCGAGGCGCTGCGCACGAGTCGCGCCGATGTGGTTGAGCGCGCTGATTACGAGATGAGCGTCATCATCCAGCAGGGCTTCCCGGCTTACTTCCTCATCGTGCAGGAGTACATCGAATGGGCCCGTAGCCAGGGCATCGGCGTTGGCCCGGGCCGTGGATCCGCGGCGGGCGCTATCGTTGCCTACGCCATGGGCATTACCGATCTTGATCCTCTGTCGAACGGCCTGCTCTTCGAGCGCTTCCTTTCGCCCGAACGCGTGGAGATGCCCGATATCGACGTCGACTTCGAAGACGAACGTCGCGGCGAGGTTATCGAGCACATCAAGGAAGTGTATGGCGAAGACCACGTGGCCGGCGTTATCACCTTCGGTAAGCTTCAGGCGAAAAACGCTGTGCGCGATGCTGCGCGCGTGCTCGACTACCCCTATGCCGTAGGTGACCGCATCACCAAGATGATCGGTGACGAGCTCGGCATCACCATCGACAAGGCGCTCGAGACCAACCCTGACCTCAAGAAGGCTTATGACACCGAAGAAGATGTCAAGCAGGTCATCGATGCGGCCAAGTCCATCGAGGGCTTTGTGCGTGGCGAAGGCGTGCACGCCTGCGCAACCATCATCTGCCGCGACCCTATGAGCGATCATGTGCCGCTTAAGCGCGATACCAAGGGCGGCGGCATCATCACGCAGTATGACGGCCATTACACGCCCGATCTGGGCCTGCTCAAGATGGACTTCTTGGGCTTGCGCACCTTAGGCGTTCTGTCCCGCTGCTGCCGCAACATCGAGGCGCGTACCGGCAAGGTCATCGTGCCCGAAGAGATACCCATTGACGACGAGAAGTCGTTTGCTCTCATGCGCTCCGGTAACATGGACGGCTTGTTCCAGGTGGAGGGTGCTCTGTACGTGAGCCTCTTCGCCCGCCTTCCTCCCACGCGCTTCTCCGACGTCGTTGCGTCCATCGCGCTCAATCGTCCGGGCCCGCTTGAGTCGGGTATGGTGGATGACTATGTGAAGGTGGCAAGTGGCAAGACGCCGGTTCACTACTACGACGATCGCCTGCGCCCCATCCTGGAGGAAACCTTCGGCACCATGGTCTACCAGGAGCAGATCATGCAGATCTCCATGGCCATGAGCGGCTTCTCTGCCGGCAAGGCGGACAAGCTTCGCAAGGCTATGGGTAAGAAGCAGCTTGCCGTTATGAAGACGCTTCAGGATGACTGGGATGCGGGTGCGGTGGAAAACGGCTTCTCGCTGCAGATTGCTCAGCAGATTTGGCAGGATGCCGAGAAGTTCGCAAAGTACGCCTTCAACAAGTCGCATTCAGCGGCGTATGCGATTCTGGTTATGCGAACGGCGTACCTGAAGGCTTACTACCCGAATGACTTCATGGCGGCTGTGCTTTCGAGCTATATGGGCAACACCGATCGTCTGATCAAGTACATCGCAAGCTGCAATCACAACGGCACGCCCGTGTTGCCGCCTGACATCAACCAATCCAACGCCGAGTTCACGCCCGTTGACAACGGCATCCGTTTCGGCTTGGTCGGCGTGCGCGGTATTGGCCGCAACGTGGCAGACGAGATCATCGCTGAGCGCGAGGCCAACGGCCCGTATTCGTCGCTGCATGATTTCGTGAATCGCCTTGACGCCAAGTGCTACAACCGCAAAACGCTCGAAGCGCTTATCAAGGGCGGCGCCTTTGACTCGACGGGCTATACCCGCAAGCAGCTCATGTACTTCGTCGACGAGACGCCCTTGCTTGAGGGAGCGGCTAAACGCCAAAAGGACCGCGATGCTGGTCAGGGCAGCATTTTCGATCTGTTCGCCGAGGAAGATGACTCCGGTTTCGAGGAGGATATTCCCGCACCGGATGGCATCGAGTGGGATAAGCGCACCAAGCTTGCCTATGAGAAGGAGATCATGAAGATCTACGTCTCCGAGCACCCGCTGGGCCCCTATGAGCGCACACTGTCCCGTATGACCAAGTTCCAGCTGGGCGATTTGGCTGAGCGAACGAAGGAGATTCCCTCGGCGGTGTTCGTGGGCATGATCTCCAACGTGGTGGTGAAGCTTACCAAGCGCGGCACCAAGATGTCCACCTTCACGCTTGAGGACACGACGGGTCATATCGAGTGCATCACCTTCAAGCACGAGGACTTTGCCGATGTCATCCAGGAGGATGCCATCGTCAAGATCAAGGGCAAGTACGAGTGCAACGATCGCGGCAGCCAGATCATGGCCTTCGAGATCCAGGCCATCGAGCTCGGTGAGGCCGATGAGGCACCCGGGCATTTGGAGCTGTGCATTTCGTCGGCAGATTTCGACCAGACGAAGTCGCTTAAGCTCAACCGCATCCTGAAGTCCTATCCGGGGCGTGATGGCGTGGTGCTCATGGTGCGTCAGGCTGATGGTCGCAAGTTCCGCGCAGAGCTGCCGGTTTCGGTGGACGCTCGGTCGGCCATCATGCGAAGCGAGATCAAGGAGCTGTTCGGATATAACGTTCTGTCGGCCTAACGGCTTTAGCGAGCACGGTGAGGGCTCAGTCGCTCAGACAGTCCTGAGCTCGCGCGAACAGCCCGCTGGGCTGTTCGGCTCGTGCGGAACTCTCTTGGTGTGCGCCTCGCCGCGCCCATGCTGAAACCCGGCCTCTGGAGGTAGGTCGTCTGACAAGGAGGGACATGACAGAAAGTCGTGACATACACCGCCCAACGCTTGCCGAGCGTGCGGCCGAGTGCGAGCGAGACATGACGCTTTCGGTGACGGTGTCCTACGACGGCTCGCCCTTTAGCGGCTTCGCGAAGCAGCCGGGCCAGCTTACCGTGCAAGAAGAGCTCGAGTATGCTCTTTCGCTCTTGCTGCGCCGAGATCTTGATGTGGTGTGCTCTGGCCGCACCGATGCGGGCGTGCACGCGCGCGCTCAGGTGGTGAGCTTTGATGTCGACGAAGAGGAGTTGCGTGATCGCAGCCTCTATTCCCTTCGCCGCTCTCTGAACGCGCTTACCCATGACGCGATTTCGGTTCATGCGGTGGAACAGCGCCCGCGTGGCTTTTCCGCGCGTTTTGACGCTCAGCGGCGCGAATACCGTTATCGCATTTGCACAGACGACGTTGCGCCTGTGTTCACGTCAAACTTCAGCTGGCATGTTTCCCAGCCGCTTGACGTGGAGGCTATGGAGCGCGCAGCCGCCTACCTTATAGGTGAACATGACTTCAAGAGCTTTTGCATGGCGGCTTCTGCGGTGGGCAAGCCCACCTGCCGCGATCATTTCCGGGCCGTGCTCGTTTACAAGGGCGGGGCCACCGGGCGCTCCCTTTGTGCCGCTGGCAAAACCGGGAAGCCCCAGCCCACCAGTAACAGAGAGAATGATGTTGACCCGCTTTTCATCTGGCAGGGCTTCGATCTTTGCCGCCAGGTCGTCCAGCTTGGAGTTGGCCCCCTCTGCGCTTTCCTCCGCGCTGCTTC
>JAFXIM010000099.1 GCA_017533165.1 Eggerthellaceae bacterium | reverse complement strand
GAGCGCCGTTGGCACCGACTGCCGTCGAAATGCCGGTTACTTCGGGAGCCGTCGACAGAGTGAACCACGCGTAGGTGGAGGACACCGTCATAATGACAGCGACGAGAAGCATGGCAATTGCCGAAATGAGCTTGCCCTTGATCCCATAACGGATCTTGCGTTCTTCATTTGCCATTTTCGTTTTTTCCTTTCTAAATTTGGCAATTTTCGCGTTTCGGAGCCGATGACTCCGCGGCCGCCGCCGCTGTATCCTGAGCCTTCGGGGCAAGGAGCGTTCTCGCCTCAAAAGCCAAATACCGTTTGTTTACCGCTGTGACGCGGTGCGCTTTTAAGCGGCTTTGTTCTCGACCAGATCCATTTCGAATCCCAGTCCGAGGTGGCCGCCGATGCGGTCGTTCGTGCAGTCGGGATCGTCTCCCTCTAACCAAATGACCACCGTGAATTTATGTACCTCGCCCGGTACAATCTCCTCAAACCGTCCGCTCTTGACGACCTCTTCGTCCTCAAACACATACGGCTTGATGCGCCAATAGGTAATTCCCTTCTCGCTTACGATTGTCTCGTACTGCTCCTCGGGTGCGGCCGCCATCTCGTACATCGGCGGTTCGCCGTAGGCACGTCTGGTATCGCTTGGCGGTGGGAGCATTTCGCTGCCTGCCGTCTCGCGGTTGGCTTTCGCGTAGAAGGTCATTTCATCATCCACAAAGATCATGAACCAGGCCGCCTCCGAGAGCTCGCGGCTTTCGGCGCGGATCTGCAGCGACCAGTCAAGACCTTGGGGGCTTTCGCCCTCGTTGCGGACGTAGAAGGTATAGGCAAAATAGGTATCGTTATGTGCGCCGTCGATCTCGCCGACGTTCGTCGGTATATCCAGGATCGACACACAGGGAACGCCCTCGGCCGGTGTGGCAAACAGGTGGGTGGTTGGGTTCTCGAAGCCCTTGGTTTCGGACAGCGTGAAGCCCTCGCGGAACAGATCGTCCGACATACTCACCGTAAAGTGTCCCTGCAGCTCGGTGACCGCCGACAGGCCGAACAGCGCCAGCATCAGGGCTGCCGCCGATCCCAAGAGGATCCAGCCGCCCTTACTTCTTAGGAACCACCAGAATAAGGCGAGTCCGCGCTGCTTGTCAAAATACAGTCCCAGACTGGAGGCCGTGAGCTCGAATTCCTTCTTGCTCTTGATGCCCTGCGCCCGCATATCGGCGCGCAGCTTTTTGCGGCCCTCTTTAATGGCGCGGACCTGATCCTCGCTGAGCGAAACGCCGGCGCGCTTGTACTTGAACAGGCGCTTTTGCGATTTTTCGGCGCCGGTAATGTGATCCTCGTTCTTCGTCGCTTTGGCCATCGTGATTCTCCTTGCCCTCAGACCTTTTCGCGGTCGAGACAGTCAAGGATCATGTCATCCTCGCTGACCGTGATGCCGCACATCGTGCCCGAGCAGCTATGCACGCCGTTTTCATACAGCCATGCCTGCCTTTCGGGGGTGTCGGCTTGCTTACCGAAGACCGTGATGCCCTTCAGCCGCAGCTCGCCGATCGCGGCCGCACCGGCCGGTGTGTCGTAGAGATCGGGGGCCAAGCACACATGGGTGAAGCCCATTTCGATGAGCCGTTCGGCGGTCAGCGCCTCGTCGGGACGGTAATCGTCGAGCACCAGGCAGATGCCGTTACGCAGATAGCGTCCGAGAATCTCAGTGGTTGTCTTATTGGCGTTCCGCAGCAGCTCGTCGGGCAGGGTGAGAAGCAGGCGGCTCTTGTCGATCGGCTGATCGGCAAAGAGGGCATTGAACTTCTGCAGCTGTGAACCGAGTAGGAAGAAGCCGCGCGGTAAGGTGAGAAGCAGACCCTCCAGCCCCAGATTACAGTTCGTCATGCGGAGGATGGTGTCGGTCGCCTCATAGAGGAAGTACCAGGAGATATCCTCCACGAGATGGGTGCGTTCAAAGAGATCGTGAAGCTCCTCGGCCGTTTCGGTTTCGCCGGGCCTGTCGGGTACGCCCGCAAACCACGGCGCCGCCTCATACAGCGGCACATAGCCGTCTGCTGCCGCCATCGGGCG
>JAFXIM010000098.1 GCA_017533165.1 Eggerthellaceae bacterium | reverse complement strand
TTGGACGATATAAGAAAGTTGGCACAATGATCATCGCAATAGACGGCCCTTCGGGCGCAGGAAAATCAACGGTAGCTAAACTCGTTGCCAAAGAGCTGGGCTTTTCGTGTCTCGATACGGGGGCTATGTATCGCAGCGTTGCCTGGCAGGCCCTGCAAAACGGCGTGGGTTTCGACGACGCTGAGGCATTGGGCGAAATCGCCCGCAACTACGAGATCAGCTTTGGGCATGAGCCGGGAGATCCCAGCCCCAAGCAGGTCTTCATCGGCGGCGCTGATGTGACGAGCGCCATTCGCACTGCCGAGATCGACAAGGCGGTAAGCCCCGTATCGGCTGTTGTCGCTGTGCGCGAGGCCTTGGTTGACCAGCAGCGTCGCATTGGCAACGCGGGCGATTACGTGGTTGAGGGCCGCGACATCGGGACGACGGTTTTCCCGGCTGCCGAGGTGAAGGTGTTCCTTACCGCCAGCAATGAGGAGAGGGCTCGCCGCCGCGTAGCGCAAAACCTTGAGCGTGGGGTTGGCTCCACCGACTTCGAAGAGGTGCTTGCCGACCTGGTACGCCGTGACGAAGCCGACTCTAGCCGCGCTGCAAGCCCGCTTCGTCCTGCCGAGGACGCGGTGCATATCGACTCCACTGCCTTTGCCGTCGAAGAGGTTATCGCTCAGATCTGCGCGCTCGCAAGAGACGCTCGATAAAGGCTTTGCCATAAGCTTCGTTTGAAGGGATTCGCGCATGCTCGTAACGCCGTATGACAAGATTTGGGACATGCCCTACGATGGCTTCTCCCAGGAGAAGCAGGCACCGCACTGGCTTGGCAACTTTGTGTGGGTTTTGCTTTCCGTGGTGTTCAAGGTTTGCTTTCGCTATGAAGTGGCGGGTCGCGAGAACCTGCGCGCCTTTAAGCGCGAAAGCGGCGTTGTCGTAGTGGGCAATCATACGTCTTTTCTTGACGTGATATTTATGTATCTGGCAACGCGTCCCGATCAGTGGGTTCGCTTCATGGGCAGGGAAAACCTCTGGCCTAAGCTTGGCGGTCTCATGGGCCATGTCATCTCTCGCGTAGGCGCCTTTCCTGTTAAGCGCGATTCGGCGGATCGCACTGCCATCAAGCGCGCTTCCCGCATGCTGAAAAACGGTGAGATCGTGGGAATCATGCCCGAAGGTACGCGTCGTGGGAAGTCCAATATGGCGCCCCGCCTGCATTCGGGTGCTGCCTTCGTGGCGCGTATGGGCAACGCCCCCATTCTTCCCATGACTGTTCGCAATGCCGAATACGTTAAGCAAAAGGGCAAGATGCTGCGATTCCCGAAGATCACCATCGAGTACGGCACTCCCATTCTGGTGAGCGATTTTGACTTCCTTCCCAAAGACGAGCGACTCGATGCTTGCACGTGGTACGCCATGCGCGAGGTGTTTGCCTTGTCTCGTCGCATCCCCGCTGATCAGGTTGACATGAAAGAGCTCTTTCCCGAGGACCGCGATTTTTCGGATATTTTCGCGGAGCATGCCATTCCCAAGCGCAGCTCCGCCGACGTAGTGGCTGATATCAAGGCGAAGCGTCTTGCCAAGGAGGGCTGATGGAAGTTATTCGTGCGCGACATGCGGGTGCATGCTATGGCGTGCAACGCGCTCTTGATATGGCGAACGAGGTCCTCGAAGCCTGCGATCGCGTTTACACCCTCGGCCCCCTGATTCACAACCCCAAGGTCGTCGCCGATCTGGAGGCACGCGGTGCTTGTGTTGCCGCATCTCCCGAAGATGTGGACGGCGGTACGGTTGTCATTCGCAGCCACGGCGTTACGCCCCAGGTGCGCGCTCGCCTGATTGATCGCGGCCTCGATGTCGTGGATGCCACCTGCCCGCATGTGGCGCGTGCGCAAAAGGCTGCTGCTGACCTTGCTACCGATGGTTGCCGCGTTGTCGTGCTTGGCGAAGCCGATCATCCCGAGGTGGAGGGTTTGTGCGCCTGCGCCGAGGCTGCGGGCGGAAAGGTTGACGTGGTGGGATCACCGGAAGATATCCCCGACGGCTTGTATGACCCCATCGGCGTGGTGGCTCAAACCACTCAGATGCGTGAAAACCTTGACGCCGTGGTAAGCGCGCTTCGCGAAAGAGGTCTTGAGCCGCGTGTGGAAAAGACCATCTGCTTCGCTACGCGTCAGCGTCAAGACGCTGCTGCAGAGCTTGCCTCAAGAGTTGACGCCATGGTGGTTATCGGCGGCAGGAACTCTTCGAACACCACACGTTTGGCCGAGATTTGCTCCCAGTCATGCGCGCGTGCCTTCCATATCGAATCGTGCGATGAGCTGCAGGCTTCTTGGTTCGAGGATTGCGCTACCGTTGGCGTTACCGCTGGCGCCTCTACGCCGGAGGAGCAGATCAACGCCGTCGTCGAAATGCTCGAGGCTGTTCGCGCATGAGCCCATATCCAACCAAAGACATGGAGCGCAACTCTGCTCAGGTCAAATCCTGTGACCTGTCGGAGGGCTATGCCCTCATCGCGGCTGTGGAAGAGGGCTCCCCCGCATACGATGTAGGATTTGAACCCGGCTGCTATATTCGATCCGTCAACGGCGAGCCCCTGCGCGATATTATCGACTGGCGTTGGCTTACCGCGGGCGAGGACGAGATCGTGCTCGGTTATCGAGACCTTGACGGGGAAGAGGGCGAAGTCGAACTCTACCGTGACCTCGATGAGTCTTGGGGCATCGAGTTCGAAGACTCGGTGTTTGACAAGGTCAAGCTTTGTCGCAATGCCTGCACCTTCTGCTTCATGAGGCAGTTGCCTGCAGACATGCGTCCTTCTCTTTCCATGCGCGATGACGATTTCAGGTTGAGTTTCCTGTCGGGCACCTTTGTTACCCTGACCAATCTTTCTGCCGAAGACGAGCAGCGCATCATCGATCAGCATATATCTCCCTTGCGCGTATCTCTGCATGCATACGATGCCGAAGCTCGACGGAATCTTATTGGTAGACATGCGCCGCACGGCCTTGCCGCGCTTGAGCGTTTGCTCGAGGCGGGTATAGAGGTCCACGCCCAGATCGTGCTCGTCCCGGGTGTAAACGATGGGGACGTACTCGACCGAACGCTTCGCTGGGCCTATGACCAGCCGGGCATTCTCAACGTTGGCATCGTACCCCTTGGTTACACGCGCTATCAGGATCGCTTTGATAAGAGCTTCAACCATCCCGCTGATGCTCGAGCCGTTATCGACGCGATTCGCGTCTACCAAGAGCGCGCACGAAGGGAGCGCGGTGACCTGTGGGTCTTCGCTGCCGACGAGTTCTATCGCAACGCCTTTGGAGCGGACCTTGCCGAGCATGTGCCCTCCGCTGCCGATTATGGCGATTTCAGCATGTTCGAAGATGGCATCGGCATCATCCGATCCTATCTTGACGAGTTTGAACAGGCATGCGAAAACGGCCTTGCCTCACGCGCCGCGGCGGCGCTCGAAGCTTCTCGACTCACCTTGCGTTTCATGGTGGGAGAGGCCATGCATCCCTTCCTTGACGCGCTGATAGATTCGAGTCCTCTTGCGGGGCGTCTCGTTCCCCTCACTGTTCGCAATGACTATTTTGGCGGCAACGTAGACGTCACGGGGCTCTTGTGTGCATCTGACATGGTTCCTGCGATTCGTGCTGCAAGCGAGTCTGCGGATGGCGAGGCGCTCATCTTCGCCATACCGAAGATCGTTTTCAACGATGATGGCGTGACGCTCGATGACGCAAGTGTGGCGGATATGGAAAACGCGACGGGGCTTTCCCTGCGCGTGGTATCCTGTAACCCGCTAGATTATCTGGCTGAAATTATCGATTTTATCAGCGAAGGGGCGGGGAAATAAGGCCTTCGGGTCTGCTCGAAAACGGGGCTTGAGCCCTTTGTACCTCGCGTCAAGCTGTTGTTTGGAATAGACGAAAAGGAACACTCATGGCACTACCTATTGTTGCGATCGTCGGACGCCCCAACGTGGGCAAGTCCACCTTCGTGAACCGCATCTCCCAGCAAAACGATGCCATCGTGCACGAGATGCGCGGCGTCACCCGCGACCGCTCTTACCATAAGGCCGATTGGAACGGCGTTGACTTCACCCTTATCGACACTGGCGGTATTGAAATGGGCGAAGACGACGTTTTTCAGGGCTCCATTCGCAACCAGGCTTTCGAGGCAACGCGAGAAGCCGACGTCATCGTTTTTTTGGTTGACGGCAAGACGGGCATCAACTCCGATGACGAAGAGGTCGCCCGCATCCTTCGCAAGTCCGACAAGCCGGTGTTTTTGGCGGTGAACAAGCTTGACACTCCTGGCCGTCTCGATGAGATGTGGGAGTTCTACCAGCTTGGCCTCGGCGATCCTTGGCCGGTTTCTGCAACGCACGGTCATGGCACGGGTGACCTGCTCGACGTCATCGTGGATGAGCTGCGCAAGGTTGAAGTGGATAACGTGGAAGATGAGCCTTCCATCAACGTGGCCATCATCGGCCGACCGAATGCGGGTAAGTCCTCGCTCACCAATCGTCTTACCAACAACGACCGCTCCATCGTCTCCGACGTTGCGGGAACCACCCGCGATGCCATTGACACCGTAGTCGAGCATGACGGGGAGCTCTATCGCATCGTCGACACAGCGGGCCTTCGCCGCAAGAGCCAGATCGACGAGGACGTGGAGTACTACGGCTTCGTTCGCGCCATGCGTGCTATTGATCGCGCTGATGTTGCCCTGCTTGTCATTGACGGCACGCTTGGCCTGACCAACGAGGATCAGCGCGTTGCAGGTTATGCCGCGGAGCGTGGTTGCGCTATGGTCATCGTGCTTAACAAGTGGGATATCGTTGAGGGACCTGAGGCCAAGGCTGAGGTTCGCGAGCGCATCGAGGACCGCATGACCTTTGTGGGTTATGCGCCGGTTGTCGCAATTTCTGCGCTTACCGGCAAGCGCGTTGATCGTATCTGGGACGCCATTGACAAGGCCTACGCAAACTACAGCACTTCTATTCCTACTAACCAGCTCAACACCTTCCTGTCTGAGATTCGGGAATCAGGTCACACCATCAGCAAGGGCAAGGCTATTCTTCGCATGAAATACGTCACCCAGACATCTACGTGTCCGCCGGAGTTTACCTTCTTCGCCAATCGTCCGGATATCGTCGATGACAACTATGAGCGCTACCTCGAGAACCGTCTGCGCAAGGCGTTTGACCTTGAGGGAACGCCTATCAGGCTCAAGTTTAAGAAGAAGGACTAGCTGTGTTTCAAGCCATGCTTCTCGTGCTCGCTTTATTTGCGGTGAGCTTTCTGCTCGGATCCATTCCCTGGGGTGTCATCATTTCCAGGGTGTTCTTCAAGACCGATATTCGCAAGCATGGAAGCGGCAACATCGGTACGACCAACGCCATGCGCTCTCTTGGTAAGGTGGGTGGCGGAGCTGTCTTCGTGCTTGACTTTGCCAAGGGTCTTTTCTCGGGCGTCGTGGCTATGCCCTTTGCCCATCAGGTTCAAAACACCCTCGTCGCTAAGGCGGTTAGCGCTGAGAGCTTCTTTGGCGTCATAGCGTCGGCCGGCGTAGGAGGCACTGAGGCAATATTCAACCTGTGCCTTGCCATCTCCTTCCTCGGCTGCGTGTGGGGTCATATCTTCAGTCCTTGGCTGGGATTTAAGGGAGGCAAGGGCATCGCGGTTGCCGTGGGTTGTCTGTTCATGGTGTTCGGCCCGGTAGGTGCCTTGCTCGAGCTCTCCATCTTCATTGTGTTGGTTGTTGCCACGCGTTACGTTTCTTTTGGCTCTGTTGCCGCGGCTGCGGCGTGCCCTTTCTTCTCCCTGTATTACTTCTGGGGCAATTGGGCTTCGGTGGTTTTGTGCTCCATCGCTGCCGTTACGGTCGTGTGGGCTCATAGGGAAAACATCAAGCGTCTTATGGCGGGAACCGAGCGTCGAATTGGCGACAAAAAGGAAAAAGAGGCCGAGGTCGCATGAGAGTTGCAGTAATTGGCGCGGGTTCCTGGGGAACCGCGCTTTCCCAAACCCTAACCGTTAACGGTCATGATGTGAGCCTTTGGGCTCGTAGACCCGAGGTTGCCGATTCCATCAACCTCGAGCACCGTAACCCGCGCTATTTGACTGATGTGGTGCTTTCCGATCGTATCACGGCAACCCTGTCCTATCGTGACGCCCTGGCCGGGGCAGACGCCTGCGTCATCGTGACGCCTTCGAATACGCTCCGAAACGTCGGGCGCGCTATTGCGGATGTCGCCGGTATCGATCTTCCCATCGTCATCTGTTCGAAAGGCGTTGAGGAAAAGACGGGTCTTCTTCCTATCGAGGTTTTGGCTGAGGAGCTGGGAAACCCTGATCGCATTGCCGTCCTGTCCGGTCCCAACCATGCCGAAGAGGTCATCAAGGGTATTTTCTCGGCCACTGTTATCGCCAGCTCGTCCAGCGACACTGCAGTGTTCTTCCGCGACTTGTTTGCCACCGATTCCTTCCGTGCTTACACCTCTGATGATCCCGTTGGCGTTGAGCTGTGCGCTGCCTTCAAGAACGTCATCGCCATCGCCGTGGGCATTTCTTACGGCATGGGCCTAGGCGACAACACGGCTGCCATGCTCATCACGCGAGGTTTGGCGGAGATGAGCCGTATGGTAGTTGCCTGCGGTGGGCAGGCAATCACCTGCATGGGCTTGGCTGGCACTGGCGACATGGTGGTTACCTGCATGTCCGAGCATTCGCGCAACCGCCGCTTCGGCGAGCGTTACATTGCCAAGGGAAAGACCGTCGATGACTTCTACGCCGAGACGCACATGGTGGTTGAAGGTGCCCTCGCTTGCAAAACGCTCGAGGCGCTTTCGGTGAAGTACGGTGTCGAGCTTCCCATTACCGATATCGTGCGCAGCATAGTGTGGGATGGTGTTGACGTCGTTAAAGCTGCATCGCAGCTTTCCGATCGTCCTCTGACTACGGAGTTCTACGGTCTTTAGATCAGGCGAATCTTCGTTCGAGCTCCAAGAAGGCGGCGCGTCTTTGCGCCTGCTTGTCCGTTCCGGGGACTTTTCCGTTCGCGCCTACGACACGGTGCGCCGGTATGAGGATGATAATGGGGTTCTTTCGAATGGCTATGCCCACCATGCGAAAAGATTCGGGGCAACCGATGGCATCGGCTATTTCGGCTGTGGTGCGCGTTTGCCCGTAGGGGATACGCTGCAGGGCGTCCCATACCTTGATCTGGAATTCGCTTCCCTGGGGCTTGAGGGGCAGGTCGAAGGCGGTTCTTCTACCCGCGAAGTATTCGAGCAGTTGCGTGGCACACAGATTCGACAGTTCGCAGGCGCGGTTTTCTCCGGGCATCTTCACTGCGCCGAGCGCGATGGCGGTGATGGACCCATCGCAGACGCCGATGGTGATGAGGCCGTGCGGGGTTCGGTAGGTGAAATAAGTTTGATCGCGCAAAACCACGTTCCGCCCTTTCCTCTAACTAGCCATCATTATAGCGACGAGTCTTAAATTGATTGGGATAGAATAGCCTTATGGCGGTTCGCGAAGGGCGAACCCGTTTTTTGCGAAAAGGGAGTCTCATGTTTCAGCCGGTGAAAATAGCGCCTTCTATCCTGTCTGCAAACTTCATGGACCTTCAGTCCGATATCGACTGCATTGCGCAGGCGGGCGCTGGTTATGTTCACGTTGACGTTATGGACGGTCATTTCGTACCCAACCTTACCATGGGCGTCCCCCTGCTCAAGCAGCTGTCTCGTGCGACTGAGGTTCCGATGGACGTTCATCTGATGATCTCCAATCCCTTGGTGCAGATCCCTTGGTTCATTGCCGCAGGCGCCGACATCATCACTTTCCACGCCGAGGCTGTCAGCGGCGATGAGATGGTGGAAGCGGTAAGGATGATTCACGAGGCCGGCGTCAAGGCCGCTGTCAGCGTCAAGCCCAAGACCCCCGTTGAAGTTCTTTCTCCCGTCATCGCTGATTTGGACATGGTTCTCGTTATGAGTGTCGAGCCTGGTTTCTCGGGGCAAAGCTATATCGAAGGAAGCGAAGATAAGGTTGCCGCCGTGGTCAAGATGGCACGTGAGGCTGGCAACGAGCCCCT
>JAFXIM010000097.1 GCA_017533165.1 Eggerthellaceae bacterium | reverse complement strand
TGTCTGAATTTGGCTTAGCAATCATAGGCGGATGACGCGGAAACGGCCCCTCCCGGGGCCGTTTCAGTTCCAGATCGTTGTTTTCGCCCGCTGAGCTGGGCCTATGCCGGAATCTCTCCCACAGAAACCACCGAAGAGCCATAAATCTTCAGGGGACGCGCGAGCCTCGTCCAATATGGGCCGGCGCGAATGTCGGCTCGATGGCGGCTGAAGCCACATTCTTCAAGCGATCCTCCCCCCTCGGTCGCGCAGGGCGCGAGCGTCTTCGGGCGCTCGCGTCTTCCTGCCTCGCAACCAAAACACGCTTCTTTGCCAGGCTTCTAGAGCTATTTCAGCATGACGAGGAGGGGCTTTTAGTCATGCGATTTCTGATATGGCAAGGGCGACATCTTGCCGTTGACGCAATAATCTCCAGTACCGCTATGCGCTTGACTGCCGAAAAATAGTCTTATAGGTTAACGTTGATGTCTCATTACAGGACAGCTTGCGGTAGCGCGCGACGTTCTTCTTGAAGTAAGCCGAAAACCCGAGGAAAAACTAATTCCTGTCGTACTCGTCGAGGGAGCTGCGCACGAAGAAGGGGAGCGTACCGTGCTTGTCGCCCTCCATCTCCGCGTCCACGACGAGCTTCTCGGCGGAATACTTTCTCTTTAGGCGGTTGGCGAGTTAACTGCGAACGTAGAAGCATAATGTCAGCGCCGCAGATCAAACAGGGTGTTTGAGCATCAAAAACCATCCTTTGCGATACTCGACAGCACGAGGATGACAACAGCTAAAGCGCCAGGTCAGGCTTCTCGAATCGTTCCGTAATCGGGGGTTTGCGAGACCCTCATGCAAGCAGAGGTCAGAGCCTGAAGATATGGTTGATTGTCTATGACTGTGTAATTTCTTAAATTGATAAGTCCGTCAAAAGTCTTACACCCAGCAAACTCGGGATATGGGTCGTTTGCAAGGCGCGTTCGATAAGCGTAACTTAGAGACACTATGTCTGCATACTGCAATTGGAGAACTAACTGCTCGCGCGGCGTGTAGGTGCTCTGGCGGAAAGCTGAAACCAATCTATTCGATTCCAATTCTGGCGGGTGATGAGCCCTGTCGTCTAGGGTGATTCTGCCCTTTGCCGCCAGTGTTGCCGTTGACGGGGCCCCTATCTGCAGGGTCGTCCTCCTGGTGCGCGGCGATGCTGTTGCGCAGTTCGCGCATGGTCATATCGGAGCAGTCCTCGAGCGTCACCGTCGGATCGAGGGTCATCAGCTCTTGAGCGGCGAGGTATCGCCCCATTCCCATTCCTGCTGCCTGCGCGGCGGCCCAGTCGTCTTCATCTGCCGTTTGGCACGCCCCCTCGCATGCGAGTCTCGCTGTGCAATTCTCTCCGTAGGCGGCGAGTCGGGCTTGCTGCGCTCTGTTTTCGCAGGCTACCGTTATGCAGACAAAGCCGTCGTCTCCGGCGTAGGCCTCAAACCGGTTGCTTCCCGTCACCTGCTCGAGCGCCTCGTCCGCCGGCAGCCCGATGAGGACGAGCTCCTCGAGCACAGCTGCGCCGTCGTCGTTCAGTGCGCGTGCGCCAACGACCTTGTCGAACCTGTTCACCTCGAGCTCGACCGAGGGGTTGAGGTCTATGCCTATGTAGGCGGTGGGGGCTGTGCTCCACTGGTGGGCGAGCGTTCCCGCACCCAGGCAGGCAAGTGCCAGGCAGGCGGCGACGGCCAGTTTCGCGAAAGAGAAGCTCCTGACCGCCTTTGCCGGCTTCGCAAGCTCCCGGCTTGCCTCAATGTGCGCAAGCGTCCTCTCGTTGAGCTCGGGCGGGGGCGTGAGGCTTGCGAATGTCTCGCGCACGCGCTTCTCAATGTTCGCCGTCATGACAAAGCCTCCTTCAGCATCTTCTTTCCTCGGGATATCCATGAGTAGACGGTATTAACCGGCGCATCGAGCAGATCCGCGATGTCGCTTGCCGCGTATCCCTCGCACAGGGAGAGGTAGAGAGGCGTCTTCGGGGGGTCGGGAAGGGCCCTCATGGCGTCGATGACCTCGCTGTGAAGCGATGCCGGCTGGGAGAGGGGGTCCGAAGGAGCGGGAATTAGAGTTGCCGATTCCCCGAGGGGCTCGTCCTTGCGGGAGGCCGCGCGCAGCATGTCCTTGCAGGCGTTTCCTGCGACGCGGATGAGCCAAGCCTTCCGGTGCTCTTCGTCCTCGAAGGTGCTCGAATCGGCGAGTGCGTACTTCAGAAACGTGTTCTGGTAGGCGTCCTGCGCATCGACCGTCCCCCCGAAATGAAGCACGCACACCCGCCAAACGGTGCTGCCGTGCAGTTCCATGGCATGCTCTATGTCCGCTCGGGGCCTCATGCTTGCGGGAGCCCTCCTTTGCTCGGTTTCCTCTCCGAGAATAACACGATTGAGCGAGCTGTTTCCTTGCGGCGTTTTCAGCCAGTTTCCATTTTCGCGGCCAGATGGGGTCGCGGGCGCTG
>JAFXIM010000096.1 GCA_017533165.1 Eggerthellaceae bacterium | reverse complement strand
GGATCCTCCTCTGGATCCTCTCCGGGATCTTCGTCCCCGTCATCGGGTTCGGGATCCTCTTCTGGCTCTGGGTCGGTTTCGGGATCTTCGTCCCCAGCCTCATTCACCTCGGCTTTGTATCCCGCGACCAACGCCGCGAGTTCCGCGATGGTGAACGTCTCCTTGGCGGGAGCGGCGTCCTGTGCTGGCGGGGCAGTCAGGATTTCGAACAGGCGGGATCTGAAGCTCTGATGGATAGAGCCTTTCGGCGGCTCCTTCAGGCTCTCGATCTTCGTGGCGAATCCCCACTCGACCGCTTGCTCGGGGTTGATCCACGACTCCGCATCCATCTTTCGGGTAAGCTCCTCCTCGCTGATGGAGATGTGCTCCATATACGCTTTCTTGGAGGATTCCGTGATGGTGTCGAGGTCATCCGCCAGCTTGCGCATCTCTGCGGAGTTGGCTCCCCACGTCATAGTCCACGCATTGTGGATCATGAGCAGCGACGTCGGGTACATGATGCGCTCGTCGCCAGCCATGAAGATGACCGACGCGATGGAGCATGCCCAGCCGTCGCAGCGGGTGACAACCTTCGCGGGATGGCGCTGAAGGGCGTTGTAGATGGCGATGCCCTCCTTCACATCGCCTCCCAGTGAGTTGATGTTGACGTTGATCTGCCGAACTCCCTCAAGGGACTCCAGCTTCTTGGCCAGCGTGTACGCGCTCGTGGCCCTCTCGTCCCATCGATCGCGCTCGCTGATGTCGCCGTAGATGGTCAGATCGGCCTCGGCGTCGTTCACTGCCATGTGGTAATAGGTTCCGTGCGTCATTTCTGTTCACCTCCTCCATCGGTTAGCTGGTTCAATGCATCTTCTGCACGGCTGAAGTTCTTCGTCACGAAGTGGGCCGTGGAGAATTCTGTTTTGAGCGGCGGGTATCCGAGAGCGACCAGGACATCGTCGATGCAGAGCGCGCCGCTGCCGACCAGCTTCTCGATGCCGGTTGCCACGTTGAAGATGTCCACGTGGTTGATGCGCTTGGTATCCACCACGACCTTCGACCCGCTCTTCCATTCCGCGTAGGTGAACGACTTGCGCGTTAGCTCGTCGGAGAACATCACCGCGATGGGATCGACCGCGAACGTGAGGAACTGGTTGATCACGTCGTTGGCGTTGGTCATGTTCCCGTACATCATGGAGTTCGGGATCTTGAACGCCTGAGCCACGGTGTCGAATATCTCCTTGCGCATGGCGATGATGTCCCCGCTGTCGCCGGCGGTCTCGTGCTTCATCTCCTGAAGGTCGTATCCCCTGTACTGTGGGTAGATCGCGTTGGGGCTGCTCATGAACGATTCGAGCTGCTTCTTGATGACCTTCTCGTAATCCTCGGCGAACTGCTTGTCGCCGACCTTCACGTTGTCGAGCACGAGCTTGTACTTGCGCCCGCGGGTTGCTCGGAAACCGTCGATGGCGGATCCGATAAGCGCCCCGTAGTCTTGGTAGAGGCTGTCGATGATCTTCTTGACGTTGTGGTTGTTCAACCGGAAGTAGTAGACCTCCGATGCCCTGTACTTCCTGCTGAGCATCTGGTCATCCACGACCACGCCGTCGAAGGTGTGCTCTTTCATCGGGTGCTTGTCGGGGCTGAAGCTGTCGGCGACGTACAGCTGCTTTCCCTTGTGCGGGATCATCAGCGACTCGCCCCTGTAGCAGAGTCTGTCAACCGCGTAGTTGACCATCTGCGATCCGCTTTGGTTCGGGTTCGGAGATACGTTCAGCAGGTAGTAGAGTTCGTTCTGGACTTCCTTGCCGTCCTCGTAGACCTTGAACTCGCATTTCGACATCGAGTTGGATATGTAGCTGGATGCGATGAACAGCGCGAGTTCCTTGAACGCGACGCGCTGCGCTGCGGAATCGAACGCCGCCTCGATTTCGGCTTCTTTGACTGGGTTCGATAGGAAGTTGAAGTGCCTTGTTAGCCAGTTAGCCAATCTCGCCCTCCTTTCTCGCTTTGCTCAAGCGTGTTTCCTAGAAGATCAACGGCTCCATGAACACCGGGGCGGACGTTTCGGGGATCTCGTCCTCGACGCAGAACGCCGCGACGAACGCCATGAATCCGTCTGTCTTCCTTGAAAAAGGCTCTATCTTGTCGTATTTGAAGTTGCCGTTGTCGGCTGGTATCAGCTTGGTGTTGTTCGTGAACCACCTCATGAGCCTGTCATCGCCCCATGCGATGTTTCCGTTCACGAACGCGCTGTTTATCTTCGGCTGCGCGAGTATGATGTCTGACGGCCTGGTGGTCTTCACCATGCCCTCCTTGTCTGCCGTGAACCCGCACTGCTCGAACTCTCGTTTCAGGAGCGTGTGCCGGTACTTGTCGATGCCGATCTTGCGGATGTCGTAAAGATGCGACTGCTCGTAGATCCAGTCGGCCACGATGTGCGGGTGAACCTCGACGTCGTCGACGATCGTGAGATGTCCCGTCCTCTCGGACTCCTCGATCGGGAACTTGATGCGCGCCCTGTCATTCGAGTTGGCGCAGAACCACGAGTGGTTGATGGCGTAGTACCTGCCCTCCTTGCGGAACAGCAGGCAAACCGATATGAAGTCGGTGGTGGATGCGTAGTCGACGCCGCATACGCAAGGCTCGCCGACGAGGTCGGGAACCTCCTTGTTGGTGCGCAGGATGTCATCCCACTTCGCCACGACGTGCTCCTTGCATGTCTCGGGAATGTTCATGCGCTTGGTCATGAACGCCGCGTTCTTCGCGGGGTTGTCCTTGTAGTTAACGTACTCGCGGCGCATTTGGTCGAGCAGGTCGGGACGGTACGGCAGGCTCGGGTTCGCCTTGACCCACATCGACTCGTCGTGAACCTCGTCCTTGGAGTCGAGTCGGCAGATGAACGGCAGGAGGCCGTTATCGGGCTCCTTGCCGCTCAAGATCTTCTCGGCGCGCTCCATGAAGTGGTCGAGCACGCCGTCCCTCACGTCGCCCTGGGTGGTGGTGTAGATGATCCTCGGGTGCGGCTTCTTGCCGAGGCCCGTGGTGAAGACGTTGATGTTCTCCCAGTTCTCGTAGGCGTGGACCTCGTCGAATATGACCATGCCGGAGCGGAGGCCGTCCTTCGATTTCGGGTTGTCGGTTCGGTACCGGATCTTGCCGAGCGTGGCCTTGCCCTGGATGTAGGTCTTAGTCCACTTGAAGCCCTTGCGGAACCGCTTCTGGTGCTTCGGCTGCTCGAGCACGTTGTAAACGTCGCTGAACGACGTCATGGCCTGATCCTCGGTGTTCGCGCAGATGTCCACGTCGTACTCGGGGATGCCGTTCGTGCTGGTGATGGCGCAGAACGCCATGAACGCGTCGAAGCCGTTCTTGCCGGCGCCTCGGCCGACCACGATCAGCAGCTCGGGCCATCTTGGGCGTCTGTCTGGCTTGAAAACGCAGAAGCAGAGCGTGAAGCAGAACCACTCCCACGGGAACAGGTCGAACGGGAAGTACTGCTCGTATGACGAGTAGCGTTCATCCCGCTCGGTGTCGATGATCAGATCCTCCTCGGCGAAGACCTTCTTCACGTAGGCGACCAGCATCTTCTGGTCGTTGCATACGGGAACGGCCTCCTTCTCGACGATTCGGATGTAGTCGGCGATGTGCTTGCATGTGATGCGCTTGCGTTTCCTAGCCTTAGAAGCCGCCATAGTCATCGCCGCCGCTTGAATCAGGGAGCGGGCCAGCACGCTTCATTCGGGATATGTAGTCGTATCCGATGTCGGAGGCGTACTTGCGCTCCATTTCGCAGTACTTCAGGTGAAGCTGCGCGTAATGCTTTTCCGCATCTATGTCGTTGTCGCGCCCAGCCGCCACGAGGTGAGTCTGGTATTCGTGGGCGAGATCCTTGCAGATGATGTACTGGGCGATGCCCTCGGAGTCTCGGTCGCAGTAGATGGCGCCGTGCTCCTTGTTCTGCTTGTTGACCATCTGCATCCACGCGACGATCTCGCAGAACTCCTCGGCCTGAACCTCCGAAAGGGTATCGGGAGGGATGAACTCTCCCTCGGGTACGTTGATCTCGCTCTCGGCGCGCGCCGCCTTCTGAGCCTTGGTCATGTGGCTCTTGCCGGCTACCTCGATGACCGCTACGGCCTGCCTCTTTCGCCCTGCCATGTTCTCACCTCGCCTTCTGGTTCTCCAAAAAAGGAAAAAAATTTGAACTGCTGGGTGTTCCCCCGCGTTGCTTTACCCCCAGCGAAAACACCCCAATGGGGGCAGGGGGGTGTCCTGCTGGGTTTACGTTGTCGATTCACCATCGCTCTTGGTTCAGCTGCTGCTTTGGCGCGTTGCCCTTCAGCTTTCTGCCGTGGACTTCGTTGTGGCAGTCGTTGCAAAGAGGATGAAGAACCTCGCGCCTTCCGTCGGGTTCGTCCACCCATCTGGTGAGCGCCATGTGAGGGAACTTCTTCACCTCGAACTCGTGATGCACGGTGTCGGCTCTGGTGTACCTGCCGCGCTCGGCGCAGCGTTCGCACTCCCAGTGGTGATTCGTCATCACCTCGTTGCGGAGCATCAGCCATTCGATCGTCTTGTAGAACTTGTACAGCTTGCCCTCGCGGATCAGCGAGATGATCCACTCGCGAAGCGGTACGTCAGTTGGAACTCTTATCGGAATCACTCCCGGGCATAAAAGAAGCCGCCCTCGCGGCGGCTCTCTCACGTTCTCTGTCTTTCCTGGCTTGCCCGATCTTCCTGTCAGGCTCGGTTCGCTTGGCCTCGTCGGCCAGGCACTGCGCGCAGAAAGCGCCATTGAACTTGCGCAGCCTGCCGCACGATAGGCAGTACGGCATCAGCCGCCTCCTTCCGGGCAATAAAAAAGCCGCCCAAGCGGACGGCACCTTGTTCGATATGTGCGACGAAGCCATTTCAGACTTCGCCAAACCCAATATATCACGGTTTCGCGGTTAAAAACGGATAGAGTTCCTTGTCATAGTTGCGCTCCTCCAGAATATCGGCTACCAAATCGAGCCCCTGCACATGATGCAGCTTCACGGTGGATTCCGCGTAGCGCAGCTCGGGCGCTATGTCCTTCCAGTCGGGCGATTGGCCTATCACGAAGTACTTCTCCCTGAGGGCGGAGGCGGCGCTGGGGTTCACCACCTGGACGTAGGCAACCGTCGCCTCGATCTCCTCTTGGAAGCCGCGCAGCCTTTCCATGCGACGCGTTGCGTCCTGCAGGAGCATATCGAAGCCTGCCACGATGTCGGCTAGGTCTCGCTTCTCAGAAGATCCGCCCCCGCATGAGTCGTAACGCTGGTTCCACCGGAACCGTTGGCTGTCGAGGTTGTCGTACTTCTGCTCGAGCTTCATGAGCCAGCACTGCACGGGTCCGTACTGCTTGAGGTACCTCCTGGCTCTTTCTCTCCTTGCTATGGTTGCGTCTACGGTGAATTCCGTCGTTGCCGTCAAAGGGCATCGCTCCTTTTAAGTTATTCAGCATGTATATTTTACAGCCGTTGACGCGCGTTGTTTCCCAGACGCGCCCCTGGGCCTTGATATGCGGCAGGATCGCTGCCTTGCGAAAGTAGTCATGTAATCGCTACGTAAGTAGCTTCGCCAGCCCTACGAGAATCGTCGCGGCCGCCAGGAACGACGAAACGACGAACCAGACGGCTAGGAAGGTGACGCATCCGGGCATCGCCTGCATGTCCCTGTTGTACATTCCCCCGCGCTTCATTTACATCCCCTTCAGGTAATGCGCGGCGCTGCTTATCCAGTGGTCAACGCAGTACGCCGGCATGCCGACCCGTCGCGCTATGTCGTACTCGAGACAGGCGCCCTTGGAGTCATGCCAACCATCGAGCATCGCCACTCCATCAGCCTGCATCATTTGGGCAATGCTGACCTTCATGGCCTCGTGCCACTCGGCGTCGCTTGGTATGAAATAGTGCGGAATAGCCGCGAGATAACCTGCCTCGACCAAGTCGTGGCAAGCTTGAACAAACGCCTCTTTGTTGTCATTCGGAATGCCCGTCACGGGACCTATGACATAGATCTTCACTTCTTCTCTCCTTCCGAGCAGAAATCTCCCCGCTCGACGTTTTGGCGGCTGATAGGCTTCTTGCTGCAGGTAAGACCCGAGCCATCGGAACGCTTGCCTTTGAACCTGCACTCATGGCAGCAAACCAAAGGCGCGAGGATGGGATCCTTGCCGTCCTCAACGATTAACACGTAGACGCTCACTTGCTCACCTCCGTATTCGGTTTCCGCATCGTGGGCAGAACTCGGGCAAGTCTCCGTCCCACCTGAAATCGCGCTTGGTTTTCAAGCACGTGTACACGCCTTTGAAAAGGGTCGGGGTGCAGGTATCTGCGCAAAGGCAGGGGTCGATGGCTGAAGCGCATTTGGAGCACAGGACCTTCGCTTCGTACTCGTCTATGCTCGCTCCGCATTCGTCGCACGAAACGCTGACGTCATAATCAATTTCGATGCTCATGCCTTGCCCCTTGCCTGCCAGCAGTAGCAGGTGCCGTCACCCTTGCGGATCGGGCACCTATCGAACAACGCGCACTCGGATCCTCGGATGATCGGCTCGCGCTGCTTACCGTAGCTGTACACCTTCATGCCGTCCATGAGGTAAGGACGTTCTACGATCTCCACGATCCTCTCGCTCATTTCGCCTCCTTCTCCCAGTCGTGGCACTTCCGGCACACGGCGTAGCCGCGGTCGCATTCGTCCCGGAGGACGCTCGATGTGAAGGAGTCTTTGAAGCGCACCTTCTCGCCGCACCCGGCGCAGTTCACGCGCTTCCACATGTCCTCTTCGAACGTGGCAAGCCTCCATCCTTTAGGCACTTCGAAATCCTCCCACGCCTGCGTGAGGCGGTTCCAAATCAGCGGGTTCGTCATGCCGGCTCTCCTTTCGCCTGGGCAGCGCGCTTCTTCCTGAGGTGCGTGTCGACCCCGTGCTTGGGCGCCTCGGCTATGCACTCCCGGCACCTTCGCTGGAACGGCTTGTCCTTGGAGAAGGTCTTGCCGCATACGGCGCACTCGCCTTCCCCCGCGCGTCCGTGCATTACGTACGACTTCTTGCCCTGGGAAAGGCACTCGGGGCAGGTGTTGACCTTCGACCACCTGAGGTTCGCAGGGGGTGTGAAGTCCCTGCCGCACACGCCGCACGGCCTCGGCCTGTTCTCGGCGTCCACGATCGCGCTCCTCAGCTTCACGCAGGCGATCGCCGCCTCCAGGGTCTCGCGGTCGTGCCAGTCGTAGCCGAAGTTGAGCTGACCCATGTAGGCGCGCGGTATGGCCACGAGGTTGTCGGGGTCGAAGTTGCGCGTGTTGCGATCGGCGAAGAGGACCGTCCAGCCTTTCGGCAGGGGACCGTTGTGCTGCTCCCACACGTGCACGTGCTTGAGCTTCCAGTTGTCCTTGCTCTGCGGCACGTTCGCCTCGGGGCCGACCTTCACGACCACGTAGCCCTTGGTTTCGCGCTCGTAGCCGATCGGCACCCTCGGCTTGCCCCCGCCATGGCTTCTCCTGGACTGGGTGCCGTGGCTGGAGCGGAATGCGCTGACCTGGTAGCGGTTGAGGCGCACGCCGAAGGCGCGCTCGAAGTCGTCTATGACCTCGATGATGGGGCGCCCCTTGTCGTTCTCGAGCATCCAGGCAGTCTCCTCGGGACGGCTCGACCAGCGCATCCTCGCCGCGGCGGGCAGGCTGTCGGGTCTAGTCGGCATTGACGTCTCCCAACATCTTCGGGAAGGCGACCGCGCCCTTGCCGCCGGATGCGAGCGCGGCGCGGAGCCTGATCGCCTGCATCTCCGTGTTGACGTTGGCGATCACGACCTTGCCGATGTCCGCGACGGCGCGGCTTCGCTCGATCTCGCGCTGGACGTCCTCGCTGTCGAGGGACTCGTCGTTGAGGCGCTCGAGCGCCGTGAAGAGGTGGTTCTGGAGGTCCGTGAGGGTGTTCTTGGCCATGGTTTCCCCTTTCGTTTTTCTTGCATATCGTATTCACGCAAGAGCATTGGTCAGGCTCCTGCCGTTTCTCCTGATCAACCCGCGTTTTCGGGGTCTTTGCGGGTAACGCCCCGCTGTGCGCTTGCTACATCACCGAGACGGCTCCATTTGGCGTTCCCGCGCCATGCGTTCTGCATGGGCATGGGCTCCTTGGAGACTCGCCATTCCCAGTGCCCGCCGACGTAGACGAACTCCATGCCCATGCCCTTGAGGCGCCTGCCCTTCAGGGTGGACTCGGTCTCGACCCATCGGAAGTGGAGCCTTTCCCCCGCGTGCAGGGAAGCGCACTCCTGGCACATGTCGATCCTGGGGTTTCGCGCCGGCATGCCGTTGCGGTAGACGAGGTCGGGCATGCCGCGGAGGATCGCCGTGGGGGTCGGCTCGCACTCGGATCCGCATACGGCGCACCTGCCGTGCCTGTACTCGCTCGGCTTGCCCATGAGCCGCTCGAGGGAGTCGGGGGCTGACGCCTTGCGCCTCACGCTCATCGCCACCCCACCTCCTCTGCGGAGAAGGCCGTGCGGCATTTGCTGCACTCGAACTTGCCGGTCTGCTCGTTCTTCCACACGGGCCTGAAGCAGGTCGGGCAGAAGGGAGAGGGGCCTTTGACCGTCGCGCTGCAGGATCCGTCACGGCAGCGCCAGAACTTGCCCTGCGCGTCGTAGCGCATCCCGCCGCCGCATTCGGGGCAGCGCGGAGGCGGCGCGGCCTTCGCCGCAGCCGTCGCAGCCGACGCGCTTGAAGGAAAGTTCGTTCGTTCCCTTGGAACGAACTTTCCTTCTTCCGTATCCCTATCCCTATCCCTCTTCCTATTCCTATCCTTATCCTTATCGGTTTCGGCAGGGGTTTTAACGGGGGTTTTCTTAGGGGTTTCCGCTTGGCTTTTGCCAACAGTTTCAGGCTTGTCCTTATCCTTGGTTTTAGGCGGCCTGCCCCCGGTCTTGCCCCTCGCCTGGTCGAGGATGGAGCTCGTGATGTTCGGCTTTGCGAGCTTCCACGCGATCCTCAGCGCCGACGAGTCGAATACGGGTTCGACGCCCGCGAAGGCGTAGTCGCCGATCGCGTCGTAGAACCTGAGCCTCTCGGCTTCGTCAAGATCCTTAGCAGCGTCCCAGAAGCTGCGGAAGAAGGAGATCTTTGACACCTCCTGGAAGTCGATCTCTTTCTCTTCGCTCATAAGGAGCCTCCTTCCAGGCACAAGTTGATCACTTCCTCGACGGTCATGATGCGCGCCGTCGGCGAGTCGGGCTTGTACCAGCACTCGAGCTTGCCAGGGTATCCGAGGCTCACGCCCTGCCTCTCCCCGCATCGTTCCTGCCATCCCCACGTGACGGCCACCTGAACGCCGTCGCGGTCTTTGAACCAGGTCTTCTCGACATGGTGGGTCAGGTGCTCTTGGGCGAACTCGCAGGACTTGTCACGCCAAGGGACGCCGCGGCGGTCGAGCTCGTTCCTGAGCCGTTGCATGATGGGCGAGATCGCCGGAGGTTCTTTCCTAGCCATGGCTACTCACCCTCCTCGGTGGCATCGACGACCGGTTCCACGCTTTGACGTCGGACCGCGACATGGCTGCCAGTTCGGTTGCTGAATCCCTGCGGTGAGTCCTTCACGGCCCCGCCAGCCGTCGATGCCATCTTGGAGAGCACGTTGTCTGCAAGCTTGCACACGTCGACCATCACGGCTCCGCGCACGCTGGCCTCCCACGCTGAGATCTCGCCTTTGGCGTGGAGGTCGCATCGGTAGACCGCGCAGATCCCGGGGCGGTTGCCGTAGACCTCGCACATGTTCTCCTCGTCCAGGAACGGGCACCTCATGTCGTACGGGCCGCGCTCGTGGACGATGCGCCCGCCTGACAGCCGGATCTCCGATTCCAGGAACATCATGTCCAGGGGGCGGAGCGGGAGGAACCTGCTGCAGCAATCCCCGCAGCCCTCGCACGTCCCCCTCTCGGTTCGCAGGTCGCGGATGACGGCGCCCGTGCCGAGCGCGTCGAAGACCTGCCTGGTCGTTGGTTTCATCGGTTTCTCGTTTCGCTGATTCGGTTTTCTTGCATTACTTGTTCAAGCGGCCTAGCCGACCTCGTAGCACATTCGCCCAGTTAGGGGGCAGGGTATGCCCGTTTCGGAGACGTTGCCGCTGTGCATCTTCTTCACCACGCCGCCGCTTACCTCGCCGAAGTCATCAGCCGCCTGCTGGTCGCGACCCGGCAGCACGTGGCCGTAGATGCCGAGCGTCACGTCGATCTTCGAGTGGCCGAGCCGCTCCTGAACGGTGCGGATGTTGGTGCCCTGCTCCAGGAGGTACGTGGCGTGCGTGTGGCGCAGGGTGTGAAGGTGGACGCCCGCGTCCATCGACAGGTCGCGGGAGAGCTTGCCGAACTTGGCTGTGAGCACCGAGGGCGGGATGGGCGATCCGTCCGACCTCGCGAACAGCGGGGTGTCTTGCCCCTGGGTCACGCCGTGGGCGGCGAGCACGCGCGCCTGCAGGGCGAGGTGGCGTATGACCACGTCGCGGGTCTTGGCGTCGACGGATATGTTGCGCTTGCCCGCCCTGCTCTTCGGGTCCTTGTAGATGAGGCGGCCTCCGTCCCTCTTGACCTGCACGATGGTCTGGCGCACCGACAGGACGCTTTTCCCCAAGTCGAGGTCGCGCAGCGTGAAGCCCGCCAGCTCGGCGCGGCGTACCCCGGTGTGCAGGCACGTCCACCAAGCCGCGGCGAAGCACTCGTCCTCGAAGCCGGGGGCGCTGCCGCCGTGCTCGGCAAGGGTCTTCTCCAAATGCGTCACCAAGGCCTCCATGTCCCTCTTGGACAGCGGGATCGCCTCCTTGCCCTCGCCGCTCGGCGGCTTGATGCCGCGCACGGGGTTGCGGTCGACCACCTTCTCGGCGCACAGGGTGGAGAAGCAGCCCGACAGGAACGCGTGCAGCTTCTTCACGGTGGACGCCGACAGGGCCCCGCCGTCCTCGGCGCCCTCGCGCCTGAGCTTTCGGTAGAGGTTGGCGAACACTGAGGGCTCCGCCTTGTCGAAGGGCACGTCGCCTATGTGCGGGTACACGTAGCACTTCGCGTTGGACTTGTAGGAGGCGAGCGTGGTGGGCGACTTGCCGTCGACCTCGCAGCAATCGAGGTAGTACGCTACTAAGCCGCCGATCGTGTAGGCGCGGCCGATCGCGCGGGACTTGCCCGCCTTCATGTCCACGAGCTCGCACGCCGCGGCGATCTCCTCCGGCGTGGCGTCGGGCGGCAGCGTCTTCGAGGCGGTGCGCCTCTTGCCCGTGTCGGGGTCGGTGCCCGCGTAGGCTCGAATCAGGTAGCCGCCCGTTCGTTTGTCTGTCGTTATGCTCGCCAACGCCGCTCCCCCGTTACTCTGCGAAGGAATGGCCGGGCGCGTCGGATGCGATGGCGGTGAGAAGCTTGTTTATGTAG
>JAFXIM010000095.1 GCA_017533165.1 Eggerthellaceae bacterium | reverse complement strand
GATGCTTCATCATTGTTTTGGACCTTTCCTTTGAAAGCGGAGTTTCCGAAAATCATTTGCTTTCGCTTGTTTTCCGCATCTGACCTTGCCGTTTGTCGGCTGGTGTCAGCTGCGTTGGCCTAATCTTAGAAAGCAGGAAAGGCTGTTCCGGGGCATAGGGAGCAGTTGAAAAATGGCTGTACTTATGCTGTAAGAAAGCCGTCAACGCCGTAACTCGAGCGTTACTTTGCAATAGGATGAAAAGATAGGATGAGGAATTTAAGAGGTCTATTCCTCGGTCGCTTTTTCTAGCATAGCAATGATTTTGTCGTAATCTTCGCCTTCAACGGCATAGAAATAGTGATCGCGATACGTCGCATCCCATCCATCGTCAATGCTTATTATGAAGAGATGGCTTCTCTCTTCCCATTTGTCGGCTTGGAAATAACGGTAATTGCTACCAGGGTTGCTCTCATCGCCATAGGCTCCGCACCGGGTATGGATTTGGATAATGTCCTTGCCGCACATGCTGTTGAATAGGTTCAGTTGCTTTTCCCAATTCTCGTTATGTCTTTTGTCTTCAAGATCTTTGAAACGAGCATAGCGACGATAGATTTGCTGAATCTTGGCTTTGCTTACGGCGTAACCGTTCTCCTTGTAGAGCCATCCGTGTTTTCGCCCTCTTCCGCGAGGGGTGGGAAGCCTCGGATCCCATTCGCATGCAAGATACATGCTGAAATCCCGGAAAATGCCGCTTGTTGTGCTACGGCCACCGTGAGCAAAGCCGTTAGCTTCGGTCCAATCCTTGGTCGGGTGCATTGCTCGTGTCCAGAGGCCAGCATCCTTTTCATCGCGCCAGCTGTAAGGTTCAAACTCCTGACACTTCTCCGTTTTCATGAAGCGAACACCTCGAAAACGTGGTGGCTCGCCATAGTTCTTGACCACATAATCGCGTACGGCTTCATCCTGCGAGATCATGTATGCGTACAAGTCCACTTTTACTCCTCAGCATGACCTTATTTGTCTTTGAGACAACTTACCCTTAGCGGTTCGAAGTAAAGCATTAGTGCTCCGTACAGGGAAGGGCGGAGCAAAAGAAGAAACCTAGATTTATCAGGGGATTTGTTGTGCATGCACCGGCTCCTTGCCTTAGGGTGACAAGAAGGTTGAATTGACAGGTCAAGATCATCTTGCGTCATGATCTATAAGAAGCTGATGAGACTCAGCAGGGATAACTTGGGTTTGGATGTTGCTTTTCGGACGGGTGTCTTCTTACCTGAGGTACGCTTGCCTGTGGTCGCCTTGGCTTTGACGGTGACGGTTCGTTTCTTCGGCTTTGCCGCTTTCTTCCGGGCTTTGCGGCGCTTTTCCTTTTCGGCGAGGCGCTTTTGCTGCGCTTGCTTCGCCTGCTTGATATGGGCCTTCTTGAGCTTTGAGGATGGCTTTGGCAGGCTGTTGAGCTGTTTCACGATATCTTCGAGCTCTTTGGTGGTGAACATGTCCTTGTGATATTTGAGGCGCCGCATGAGGTCTATTCGCAGGGCGCTTGTGCCCTGGACGATGGTGTAATCGGGTGTGTTGGATGGGACGTAGAGCTTGGCGCGAGTGGAAGTGAATACGATGACGCTGTGCGGTTTTTTCTCGGCGGGCAGCTTGAGGTAACGAACCAACCTGTAGATGTGCGCTGCGTTTTGGCGGATGGGTGAGTAGTAGTGGATGGGTTTTGACTTCCACGTGCTTCGCACGCTCCAGTCGTTAAAGCGCTCGGACCCGCGGATGGCAACACCGTTCCATGCCTTGCATTCGATAACGAATAGGCCCTTGCGGCTAGCCAGCAGACAATCAATCTCTATGGTGCGGTCCTTGCCGCATGGAATGTAAAGGTTTCTCAGGACGTAAGCGTCGGGTATGCCCTCGAGGGCTTTCGCCAGCTGATCTTCGCCGGCTTTTCCCACGGCCGCGGCTTTCTTTTCATTCAATCTGAATCTCTCCTTTAAATGGGAGAGGCGCCGATCCTGAAGACAGAACCGGCGCCTCGATGCTTGGAATTTTCTTGAGTTTAGGAATCGATTACTTTCATTGTACGAGAACCAAGGAGCGCCAATCAAAGGTAATGATTCCCAGGTGTGCACCGAAGCCACAGGGAAGCGTTCTCTGTTCGCCAGATAACGAAACGGTAATACTTTGCGGGTGGCGTTTTGCGGACGACTCATCGGGCGATAACCGCGTTATGGGCATGCGTGATGCGTGCCTGAGTTAAACGGCGCCGTTTGATTGGAGAAAGCCATGGACGAGCAGGCTCAGGTGCAGGGAGCACAAGAACAACAGGAGCAAGCCGATAGGCAGTGGATGTGGGTCGACAACGTCTACGACTGGATGGTAGACGAGCACGTCAACCACGAGACGGGTGAGAA
The DNA here is from genome assembly GCA_017533165.1 of Eggerthellaceae bacterium. Next base: position 141 of record JAFXIM010000095.1, on the reverse strand, counting down.
GTTCTGGAGCGTGAAGCTTCCGACCAACACCTTCATCGAGGTTGATGGCCAGAAGGTGGATGTGAGCAAGCACCAGTTCACGGTAGACTGGGAGCCCGCCGTGTCACGCGGCGAGCCGGGTACCCCCAAGTGCATGAGGGG
>JAFXIM010000094.1 GCA_017533165.1 Eggerthellaceae bacterium | reverse complement strand
TGACAACCGTCAGGCCGCCCTTGAAAATCTCAGCAGTGGAATAGGCGTAACGACCGTTAGCATCGGAGAGCTGGTTGCGCACGTAGCTCGTGAAGTAGGGGTAGGCTACGATGCCCGTGGTCGAAGGCACAGTGGGGTTAAGCGCGATGGGCTCTGCCGAAGCAGCATCGAACTCCTCCTGCGTGATGACACCGTTGGAGAGCATGCGCTGCAGAACCACGTTACGGCGCGCAAGGCAGTTCTCAGGATTATCGATGGGGTTGTTGTAGGTCGGCGACTGCGGAATGCCGATAAGCGTAGCCGCCTCATTGAGCGTCAGATCCATGGCGCTCTTGGAGTAATAGCGCTTTGCCGCGGCCTCGATGCCATAAGCACCGGAGCCGTAGTTAATGGTATTGAGGTACATCAGCAAGATTTCGTCCTTGCTGTACTGCTCCTCCAGCTTGAGCGCGATGTACATCTCGCGCACTTTGCGCTTAAAGGAGATCTCGTTCATCTCGCCGGACAGAACCGTGTTGCGAACGAACTGCTGCGTGATGGTGGACGCGCCCTCGAGCTCACCGCCAAGGATGTTGTTCACGGCAGCGCGGGCAACACCCATGAGGTCAACGCCGTTGTGGTCATAGAAGCGCTCGTCTTCGGTAGCAACCGTGCCCTTGAGGACCAAGGGGCTGATCTGATCGAGCGTCACCGGATCGCGCTGCTCGAGCTCAAACTCAGCAAGCAGCGTTGTGCCGTCGGACGCATAGACTCTGGTCGGCTGCGCGGTATTGTACGCATCGGCGCTCTGGTAGTCGGGCAAGTCCTGCAGCCATGACGAGCACAGCGCGAACACGCCAACAACGCCTGCGACCGCAACGGCGGCAAGCACGCCGAAAACAGCCAGGACTATGGCCTTTCCGTTCTTCTTCTTTATTTTGTAACGGCCTTTGATAGCACGTGAACCCACGGAACACCTCCCTATTTTCTGGCGAGAATTGTACCATCCCGCACAGATGCGCATTTAATCATCCCCCATTTAGGCCGCTCGGCGCATTTCGAATGCCGTATCTACACGGACAACGAACGGAAACCGCACGGGAAATTCAAAACTTCCTTAGTTAGAGAAGGTAAGCGCTTACCTTCTCCAGCACGAAAACGCCCCGCCATAAAGGCGGGGCGCAGGTAGCAAAGCTGTACAGGCTGGTGCACGACGACTAGGCGATTTTTGCCTCATCGGCAGCCAAGGCACGTGCCGCCTCCTCCATTTGGACGCGAACGGCCTCATGGCCGGTGCCGCCATAGGTGGTGCGGGCGGCAACGATGGCGTCCATGTTGAGGGCCTCAACGATGTCGGCCTCGAACAGATCGCACTCCTTCTGGAAGTCCTCCAGGCTGAGGTCCTCGAGATCGCAACCGCGTTTGTCGCACTCGAGCACTAAGTGCCCCACGACCTCGTGCGCCTTGCGGAAAGGCAAGCCCTTCTTTGCAAGATAGTCAGCCACATCGGTGGCAGCAAGATAGCCCTTGCCCACCTGAGCACGCATGGCATCGGCGTTAACCTTCATAGTGGCGATCATGCCAGCGGCGCACACATAGCAATCCTCCATGGTGCGGGCAGCGTCGAAGGCGCCTTCCTTATCCTCCTGCAAATCCTTGTTGTAGGCCAGAGGGAGAGACTTGAGCGTGATGAGTAAGCTCACCAAGTCGCCCACCACGCGGCCGGATTTTCCGCGGATAAGCTCCGCGAAATCCGGGTTCTTCTTCTGGGGCATGATGGAAGATCCGGTCGAATAGCTGTCGGAAAGCGTGACGAAACCAAACTCGGAGGTAGACCACAGGATGATCTCCTCGCACAGACGCGTGAGATGGATGCTCGAAACGCTGCAGGCGTACAGCAGGTCGAGCAGGTAGTCGCGATCAGACACGGCATCGAGCGAATTGGGGATCACGCGCGAGAAGCCCAAGGCATCAGCGCTCATATGGCGATCAAGCGGATAGGTGGTGCCAGCAAGCGCGGCGGAACCGAGCGGGCAGGCATCAGCTGCATCATACGCCGCTTCAAGGCGCGCGAAGTCACGCGTGAGCATCCACACGTAGGCAAGCATATGATGCGAGAACAGTACCGGCTGGGCATGCTGCAGGTGGGTATAACCCGGCAGAAGCACGTTGAAGTTGTCTTGGGCCTGCTGCATGAGCGCCATGCGAAGCTCGACGTTGGCCGCCATGAGGTCGCGGCAGCGCTTCTTGATGAACAGGCGCGTATCGGTGGCAACCTGGTCGTTGCGGCTGCGGCCCGTATGTAGGCGCGCGCCAGCGTCGCCGATCTTGGCGATCAGCTTGCTCTCGATGGACATGTGGATGTCCTCGTCGTTGATGTCGAAGTCGAACTCGCCCGCCTCAATGCTCGCAAGGATCTCATCGAGTCCCGCATGTATAGCCGCGCGGTCGTCATCGCTGATGACGCCACGCGCGGCGAGCATGGCGGAATGGGCCTTGGAACCCGCGATGTCCTCCGCGTACATCTCCTTGTCAACCGGCAAGGAGGCACCGAAGCGCTGCGTGAACTCGCTGACGCCTTCTTCGAATCTACCACCCCAGAGAGCCATTAAAACTCTCCAGCGCGACGACGGTTCTCAGCCCAAGTCTTGCCTGCCAGGGCAAAGATGTTGATGAAGCCCTTAGCGGAAGCGTGATCGAAGATATCGCCCTCGTCGTAGGTTGCGAGGTCCTTGTCGTACAGAGAGAATTCGCTCTTGCGGCCGACGACGGTGCAGGTACCCTTGTAGAACTTCAGGCGCACGACGCCGGAAACATGCTGCTGAGTATGCTCGAGGAATGCATTGAGCGCGTCGGTCAGGGGCGCGAACCACATGCCGTTGTAAACCTGCGTTGCCCAGGTCTGCTCGATGCCGAGCTTATAGTGCTGAACATCGCGCTCCAGGCACAGAGCCTCGAGGGCCTTATGCGCGGTGATGAGGGACAGAGCGCCCGGAACCTCGTAGCACTCGCGGCTCTTCACGCCGACGAGGCGGTTCTCGATGAGGTCAAGACGACCGTAGCCATGCTTGCCAGCGATCTCGTTCATCTTGTACAGAACCTCGAGATAGCTCATCTCAACGCCGTCGATAGCACAGGGAATGCCCTTTTCGAAGGTGACCTCAACGAAGCCCGGCTCATCCGGAGCATTCTCGGGATGATCGGTCATGGTGTAGATGTCGGTCGGAGGAGCAGCCCAAGGATCCTCGAGAACGCCGCACTCGATGGCGCGACCCCAGACGTTATCGTCGATGGAGTACGGAGCCTTCTTGGTGGTGGGAACCTCAACGCCGTGATCGAGAGCCCACTCCATCTCCTGCGGGCGGGTCTTGAACTCCCACTCACGCACGGGAGCGATGATCTCGATGGTCGGATCGAGCATCATGATGGAGGTCTCAAAGCGAACCTGGTCGTTTCCCTTGCCAGTGCAGCCATGGGCAATGTACTTGGCGCCATACTCATGGGCAACGTCAACGAGGTATTTGGAGATCAGCGGACGAGAAAGCGCGGAAAGCAGCGGGTACTGGTTCTCGTAGAGAGCGTTTGCATGCAGTGCACGGTTGAGGTAGTGATTAGCGAACTCCTCGCGCATGTCGATGACGAGCGCCTCAATGGCGCCGGTGCGCAGGGCCTTCTGGCGAATGGCCTCAAGACCGTCATGCTCCTGACCCACCTCGCCGACAACGGCGATGATGTCGAGGTTCTTTTCCTCCTGGAGCCACTTGATGCATACGGAGGTGTCAAGACCGCCCGAATATGCAAGTACGCACTTTTCCCTCTGCTCTGCCATAATGTTCGTCCCTTTCGTATCGTTTAAGGCTGAGATTGATGATTATTTAACTGTGCCATGATAGTGCATGCACGGCACCCACACGCTCGAAACCTCGTTCTTCATGAAAGCCTCGGCGTGAATTCGCTGATCAAAGGCTCAGAAGCTGCTCGAGCTTGCTTACCAGCACGTCAACCTCGGCTTCGGTGCAGATAAGCGGGGGCAGGAATCTGAGCGTACGCGGCCCGGTGGCGTTGAGCAGCAGACCGCAGGACAGGCCGCGGCTTACCACTTCGGGCGCAGCGGGACCATCTTCATCAAGATCGACGGCGTTCATGAGGCCAAGCCCGCGAACCTCGAGGGCATGAGGAAGGGCGGCAAGCTTCTCGCGAAGGTAAGCGCCAACGCGGTCGATGTCCTCCCCAAGACCCTGTTCCATGAAGGTGGAAAGCGTCGCGTGGGCTGCAGCCACGGCAAGGCAGCTGCCGCCAAAGGTGGAACCGTGATCACCCGGCTGATAGGCGCAAGCCACCTCGGCGCGAGCGGCGCACATGCCCGTCGGGAAGCCCGAGGCAACGCCCTTGGCGATGCTTACGATGTCGGGGGTAACGCCCATGTGCTGGAAGCCGAAGGGCTTGCCGGTGCGGAAAATGCCGCACTGAACTTCGTCGGCAATAAGCAGCGCACCCGTCTCGTCGCACAGCGCTCGCACGCCGGCAAGGAACTCAGGCGAGCAAGGATATACGCCGCATTCGCCCTGGACAGGCTCGACCATGACAGCGCAGATCTGACCAGGATTTGCCTCGAAAAGCTCCTTCAAGGCATCGATGTCGTTGATGGGGCTCGACGTGAAGCCTCCGGGCAAGGGCTGGAAAGCCTCCTGCTTAACCGGCTGGGCAGTTGCCGCCAGAGTCGCAAGCGTGCGGCCGTGGAAGCTGCGCTTCAGGGTGACGATGATGCGCGGTGCTCCGGCCGGGTCCTCTCCGCGCGCTTCGGCAGCACGACGCGCGTAGAGACGCGCAAGCTTAATGGCGCACTCATTGGCCTCGGCACCCGTGTTGGCGAAGAAAGTCTTCCAGGTGATCTTCTCTTCGGCGGGAAGCTCAGCCGACAGCAGGTCAGAGAGCATCTTGGCAACTTCACCGCGACGCTCGATATAGTAGTAGTTGCTCACGTGAATAAGCGTTTCGGCCTGATCGCGCAGGGCTTTCACCACAGCGGGGTGACAGTGGCCCAGGCTGACCGCACCCACGCCAGACACGAAATCGAGATATTCTCCGCCCTTGTCGTCAACAACGACCATGCCCTCGCCCGATACCAGCATGACGGGCTTTCGGCCATAGGTGGGCATCAGGTATTCAGATTCCAAGGCGTATTGGGATTCAAAAGCCATGTTCTTCTTCTCCTTTGCAAAAGGGCACGAAACCCTACAGATGGTCCTCGAGGTTCTCTGCCAGCTTGGACGCAAATTTGCCGATAGGTTGAGCGACGAAGGATTCCACGTCCTCAGCACCCACCACCATGGTTCCGATGCCCTTGTCGGTCAAAAGCTCGAGCAGCAAAGCGTTGTCAATGGTGCCGTTCACAATATGAGCGCGACGCACGCCCGCCTCGAGAGCGCGCACGCAAGAGCCAAGCTTGGGGATCATGCCCGTGGAGATGGAGCCCTCCTCCACCATGGCGCGCGCCTCCTCGAGCGTCATGCGGGAAATGAGCGTTTCACGATTGGGATAGTCCTCGTACAAGCCGTCGACGTCAGTGAGGAACACCACCTTGTGAGCGCCGATGGCGGCAGCGATGTAACCTGCGGCAACATCGGCATTGATGTTGTAACAGCCGCCGTCCTCACCCATGCCAACCGTGGCGACTACGGGGATATAGTCGGCAGCCACAAGATCCTCGAGCAAGGAAGTGTCTATATTGGTGATGCGGCCCACGCGGCCAAGGCGCGGGTCAGCCTGCTCTGCTTTGATGATGCCGGCATCAGCACCGCTGATTCCCACGGCCATGTTGCCATGTTCGTTCATGGCAGCCACCAGCTCCTGGTTTACCTGACCGGTGAGAACCATGCGAACCACGTCCATAGCCTCATCGGTGGTAACGCGCTGGCCGTCAACAAACTCAACGGGAAGATTGAAGCGATCCATGACCTTGTTGATGGCCTTGCCGCCACCGTGGACGACTACCGGGTTCACGCCGATGATCTTGAGGAGCACGATGTCGGCCATAACCTCGGCGCGCAGATGCTCGTCTTCCATGGCGGATCCGCCGTACTTGATAACAATGGTTTTACCAGTGACGTTCTTGATCCAAGGCATGGCCTCGGTCAGAACCTCGCCAGTCATGGTAGAAACGCCATTGGGTCTTGTCTGTGCGTCGTAAATCATGAGCGGTAATCTCCGTTGATCGAAACGTATTCATGCGAAAAATCGCAGGTCCACATAGTAGTCTTAGCATCACCCGCGCCGAGGTCGACGTCAATGACGATCTCGGCCTGCTCAAAGCGCGCCAAAGCCTCGTCCTCATCGAAGGCAACCGTCAGGCCATCGCGGCACACGGGCATGCCCATGATATCAATCGACACATTCTCCTGAGCAAAATGAGCACCCGAACGCCCAAGCGCTCCGGCGATACGGCCCCAATTTGCGTCATGCCCGTAAATGGCGGTTTTCACAAGAGGAGAGTTGGCAACCGCACGTGCCGCCAGATCAGCCTCGGCATCATCACGCGCACCGCAAAGGTTGACGGTCACCAACTTGGTAGCACCTTCGCCATCAGTGGCCATCAGACGCGCGAGGGATACGCACACCTGCTTGATCGCAGAGGCAAAGGCTTCGTATGCCGGCGTTCCCACCTCGAAAACCGGCATGCCAGCCGCAGCAGCGCCACTCGCGAAGGCGAAGCAGGAATCGTTGGTGGAAGTGTCGGAATCAACCGTCACCTTGTTGAAGCTCATGTCGACCGCAGCCTTCAGGGCAGCATGCAGATCAGGTGCCAGAACAGGCGCATCGGTGGTGATCACCGAGATCATGGTGGCCATGTTCGGCATGTTCATGCCCGAGCCCTTGGCCATGCCACCAACCGTGAAGGTAAGGCCCGGATAGCCGATCTCATCACCGGAGAAGGTAACGGCGCACTCCTTCGGAACCGTATCGGTGGTCATGATGGCGCGCGCAGCCGATGCGCCGCCCCCAGGGCAAGCGGCAGCAGCCGCCAAAGGCGCACCGCAAGCAACAGGTTCCATGGGCAGGTGAACGCCAATGACACCCGTAGACGCCACCAAGACCTCCTCGGTCGGGCAGCCGACGGCTTCAGCCGTTATGCGGGCCATCTCACGGGCATTGGCCATACCAGGTTCGCCCGTTGCAGCATTTGCGCAACCGGAGTTTATGACTACGGCGCGCGCCGTTCCGTAAGCGGGACCCGAACATGCACCCTCACGCAGGTGCTCCTTGGAAACCTGCACCGGCGCGGCGCAGAAGATGTTCTGGGTGAACATGGCGGCGGCGGCACAAGGTTCGTCAGCTACGACAAGCGCGAAGTCAAGCCTGTTGGGGTCCGCCCGGAAACCTGCATGAACACCTGCCGCGGAAAAGCCCTTGGCTGAAGAGACGCCGCCGTCTTCCACATAGGGAAAGCCGAAGGACTCGGCGAATGCGTCATGAGTGATGCTCATATTCTCACACCCCCTACACCGGAGTCGAAATCATGTCGAGACCGCAGTTCTCGGGCAGGCCGCACACGATATTCGCGCACTGGACCGCCTGGCCCGCAGCACCCTTGCCCAAGTTGTCAATGGCTCCCGTGGCAATAATCATGCGCGCCGTCTTGTGAACGGTCACACCTACATGCGCGCGACAGGTTCCCGCAACAGAGGCCGTCTTGGGCTGCACGCCTGCAGGAAGAGCCGATACCAACGCGGCGTCAGCATAGAAGTCCTGATAGAGAGCGGTGAGCTCTTCAGCAGTGGGAGCCTCAAGGTCCTTCGCAAGGGGCATGGTCACGGTGGATAGGATGCCACGGTTGATCGGAGCAAGATGCGGGGTGAACACCAGGCGACTGGGAATATCGAGGATCTGCTCGATTTCGGGCGTATGGCGATGGGTTCCCACTCCGTAAGCCTCAAGGTTTTCGTTGGCGAAGCAGAAATGAGTGCGCTCCGTTGCCTTCTTACCCGCACCGGTGATACCGGATACAGCATCGATGACCACAACACCTTCGGGGTCAATCAATCCGGCGCGAATAGCGGGAGCTGCGGCAAGAGAACTTGCCGTCGGATAGCAGCCAGCGCAACCCACTAGCACGCTCTGCCCCGCCCCAAAAGCGGCTGCCGCCTCGGCAAGATCCTCGGCGAAAAGCTCAGGTAAGCCGAAAGCCGCCTTCTCCAAAAGTTCGGTTGCCACATGAGGCGTGTTGTACCACTGCTCGTAGACATCCGGATCCTTCAGGCGGAAGTCGGCGGAAAGGTCGATGACGGAAACACCCTGGGCCAGCAGATCGGGTGCCATGCTCATAGCTGCCGTATGGGGAACAGCCAGGAATACGATATCGCACTGGGAGAAATCAGTGTTTTCATGAGAAGTGAAAGCCAGATCGGTCACGCCAGCAAGAGCCGGGTAGGATTCGCTCAACAGCTTGCCGTCGAGAGCGTCGGATGTAGCCGCAAGCAATTCGAACTTGGGGTGCGACAATACGAGGCGCACGAGTTCCACTCCGGCAAAACCCGCAGCTCCGACAACGCCTACTTTGATAGTCATATGCTCAACCTCGTTTCAAATGCGAAGGAGTACAAACACGGAATGCTCCACTGGTCAAAGAGGAGCATCGAAACTGGTTATGCGCAACAGCTTGAGATCTGCGGTGAGAAAAAGCCGCAAACGAACCGACGGGAGACCTAGCGTCGCTCCAAGCCGTCACGCAACGCGCGTCGTCGGAGACGCGTTGACATCGCGCTAGCTTGTGCTCTCTGTACGCTGATCAGGTTCACATTCGTTCCTTATGTATCGTCTGAGCGCAACGATGTGCACACGCAACCGTTCCTGCACGCTCACAGGGAAGTATTGTAACCATATTGGTCGCGCTTGTCGTGTAAATGTTGGGTTTCTTAGGGCCAATTGCCCGCAAAGAGACGCAGCGACACCCTCATCCCGTCGCTCACGCTTGAAAAAAATGCGCCCCGATTTCTCGAGGCGCATTCAGCTTTAGCTTAGAAGAGGCCTTACTTCCTCTTCTTTTTCTTGGTCAAGGTAGACTCAAGAGCCTTGATCTCCTTGTCCTTACGGTACCACGCACGGAAGCCGTAGCCCGAAGTGCAGGCGAGGACCATCGCGGTGATGTAAACCATGGCACGGACGACCATGTTTCCCTCAAGTTCGGGGAAGTTGTATGCCATCCAAGTATATGCGGAGGCAACCAACACGAAAGCAAAAATGCTGCCAATCCCGCGAAGCAAGCCATTGCGACGCTTGATCTCGAGTTCGGCTATCTGCAGCTCAATTCCCTTGCTGCCCTTGCTCTTCCATCCCTTTGCCATTGTTTACAACCTCTTTCGCTTCGCTTTCAGACCTTAGGCGTTCTTAGCGGCCTGATACTCAGCGACGAGCTTCTTGGTGACATCGCCCGGAGCCTCTTCGTAACCCTCGACGGTAATGGTGTAGGAACCGCTACCGCGAGTGATGGAACGGAGGTCCTTGGTGTAAGAGACGACCTCAGCATAGGGCACGCGAACCTTGATGACGGTTTCGCCCGCGGAAGCGGAGTCGGTACCGACAATGCGGCCACGACGAGTGGAGATGTCGCCCATAACAGCGCCAGCGTACTCTTCGCCAACGGTGATGGCCAAAGTTGCCATCGGCTCGAGAATGACAGCGCCGGCCTTCTCGCAGCAAGCACGGAAGCCAATGCGAGCAGCGGTCTTGAATGCCATTTCGTTAGAGTCAACGGAGTGGTAGGAGCCGTCGTAGCAAGCACACTTGATGTCAACCATCGGATAGCCTGCCAGGAAGCCTTCCTTCATGGCGTCCTGAACGCCCTTGTCAACTGCCGGGATGAGGCCGTTGGGGATAGCGCCGCCCTTAATCTCGTCGAGGAACTCATAACCCATACCCGGGTTGGGCTCGAGGCGCAGCCAGCAATCGCCAAACTGACCGGAACCACCGGTCTGCTTCTTGTGACGACCCTGAGCCTCTGCCTTCTTGCGAATGGTCTCGCGATAAGGAACGCGAACGGGAACCTGCTTGACCTCAACGCCGGACTGATCCTTCAGACGGGAAAGCAGCATGTCAACCTGGGTGTCGCCCATGGCGGTCAGGATGGTCTGCTTGGTCTCCTCGTTACGGGACAGCTTCACGGTGGGGTCTGCTTCAGCTGCGCGTGCCAGGAAGGAGCCGAGCTTGTCCTCGTCCTTCTTGTTGACAGCCTCGAGAGCGACCGGGTACAGCGGCTCGGGCATCTGCATCGGCTCGATGGAGATTTCGCCGGTAAGAGACAGGGTATCGCCAGAGCGGGTCTCGTTGAGCTTGGGAACAACGATGATGTCGCCGGCCTTGGCGCTCTTCACGTCCATGGGCTCCTTGCCCATCATGACGTAGAGGTGGCCCAGACGCTCCTTCTTGCCCGTGCGGGAGTTGATGAGCTCGCAGCCCGGCTCGAGAACGCCGGTGAGAACCTTCATGAAGCTCAAGCGACCAACGAAGGGGTCGGACAGGGTCTTGAAGACGAATGTGGACGGACGCTTGGTCTCGTCAATCTCAACGGTAACGCCATCGGCCATCTGGAAACGGCCGTGAGATGCGGGGTGCGGGAAGTAGGTGCAGACGTCCTCCATGAGGCCAACAACGCCCTGCATGATGATGGTGGAACCGACAAAGACGGGGATGAAGATCTCCTGGGCGATGGCCTTGTCAAGCAGGCTCTCGAGCTCCTCCTGGGTGAGCTGCTCTTCGCCGTCGAGATACTTCATCATGAGCTCGTCATCAGCTTCGGCAACGAGGTCGCAAAGCTTGTCGCGGGCAGCCTGTGCGGCATCCATGTACTCGGCAGGGATCTCGTCGACGAGTTCCTTCACCTCATGGGTGGTGATGTAGCGAGCCTTCATGCGGATGACGTCGATGACGCCCTTGAAATCGGACTCAACGCCCATGGGGATGGAAACAGCGCCGAGGCGGGAGCCGAAACGTGCGTGCAGCATAGCCATAGCTGCATCGAAGCTTGCGTTCTCACGATCGATGTGGTTGATGAACACCGCTCGGGACAGACGCATATCCTCGGCCTCACGCCACAGCTTGGTGGTCATGACCTGCGGGCCGGCAACGGCGTCGACAACGAACAGGGCCATTTCAGCTGCCTGCATGGTTGCGAGGGTGTCGCCGATGAAGTCGGGATGACCGGACGTGTCCAGAACGTTGATCTTATAGTTCTTATAAGGAATGGGCGCGATAGAGGTGCCAATGGTGAACTTGCGCTTGATCTCCTCGGGGTCGAAGTCGAGGTAGGACTTGCCATCATGCGTGGTTCCCATACGGGGCGTCTTGCCAGAAACGTAGAGCATGGCCTCTGCGAGAGAGGTCTTGCCGGCACCATCCTGGCCCACAAGCACAATGTTGCGCACATGTTCGGTAGCGGGAGCTGCCATATTGACCACCAACTTTCGTTTTCCGCGACCGCCCTCGACGGTTCAGAAGGCACGGCCGCTCGCCTTGTACGGTAAAGCTAAGCCGGTGCTGAAGAAAACCCGCGAATGGGCTTTATCCTCAACATCGGACGATTCCGTTCAGTGTATCGCAACTTGGCCAGCTAAAAGAGATGAAGCCCAATGTTTAGGGCTTCATCAGTATCATTTCTTGCCTCGTTGCGGCACTTTTACACAAGTTTTAAGCACTATGGCGAATGGACGATAGATGCACCCGGCACCGTTGCGTTCGAAAACCTAAGCAAGCTCACCGATAATGCGCTGGGCACGCTTTGCGACTTCGGACTTGGCAGTTTCGAGGTCAATGGTGGGCCAAACGCCGTCGCGATAGACCACCCGGCCGTCGCACATGGTGAGAACCACATCGGAACCCGCTCCGGAGAAGACCACGTTGTACACGGGGTCAGTCATAGGACACCACTGAGGACCAGTTACGTCAAGCACGCACAGGTCGGCCTTCATGCCCACCTTCACCAAGCCGCAATCCTCACGGCCCTGCGCAAGCGCGCCATTGCGCGTTGCGGCCTCAATCACCTGCTGCGGGGTGACAACCGCAGGATCGAGGGTCGCGCCCTTGTAGATGAGACCCATGAGATACATGTCGGCAAACATATCATGATTGTTGTTGGAGGCCATGCCGTCGGTGCCCAAGCACACCTTTACGCCGCGATCGAGCATCTTCGAGATGGGGGCAAAGCCGCTGCCAAGCTTCATATTAGATGCCGGATTGTGAACAACGGCACTTCCGGTGGAGGCGAGTAGGGCGATTTCTTCCTCATTGGCCTCGACCACATGGAAGAAAGTAGAGATGGGGGACAGCAGCCCCAACCCAT
>JAFXIM010000093.1 GCA_017533165.1 Eggerthellaceae bacterium | reverse complement strand
TCTTCACTTCTTCGGACAAGGGCGACAAGATCGACGTCTACATGGCGACCGATGAGCGCGATGAGGGGCGCTGGATCGCGGGCGAGATAGAAAAGCGCCATGCGCGCGGTTTGGGTTATGACGACATCGCCGTCTTCTATCGCACCAACGCTCAGTCCCGCATGCTCGAAGACATGCTGCTGCGTGCCGGCGTGCCCTACCGCATTGTCGGTGGCACGCGATTCTTCGATCGCGCCGAGATTCGCGATGTCATGGCCTACCTTACCCTGGTGGTCAACGGCAACGACGACATGGCCGCCAAGCGCGTCATTAACGTACCGCGCCGAGGCATCGGCAAGACCACCATCGAGCGCATCGATCAGTTCTCCCGCGAGATGGACATGTGCTTCATGGATGCTGCCGAGCTGGTGGTGGTCGACCCTGAGGTGCGCGCAAGCACCCAGCGCGCGGTGGGGGAGTTCCTCGAGCTGATCAAAGAGGCCCGCACGTATTTTGGCGAGCTGCGTCGCGTGGTGGAAGCGATCATCGACAAAGCCGGCCTCATCGAGGCGCTTGAGTCCGAGGGGACCGATGAGGCTCGTAGCCGCATCGAGAATATCAAGGAGTTCCTGTCTGTCGTGGACGAGTTTGCCGAAACGCATGACGAAGAGGAGGCCGTCTTCGCTGGCCCTACGGAAGGCGGGTTGGATGCAGACCAGGAACCCGTGCGCGTTTTGCGCGGTGATTCCCTTGCTGATTTCATCGAATGGGTGCGTTTGCGTACCGACCTCGATAGCGTGACCGACGACGGTCATGCCGTCACGCTCATGACAGTGCACTCATCCAAGGGCCTCGAGTTCGACTGCGTGTTCGTGGCCGGCATGGAGGAAACGCTCTTCCCGCATATGAACTCCATCGGTGACGCGGCCTCTGTCGAAGAGGAGCGACGCCTAGCCTACGTGGCCATCACGCGCGCCCGCAAGCACCTCTGCCTCACCTGCGCGCAGAGCCGCCAGATCTTCGGTCAAACCTCCGCCAATCCCACTTCTCGCTTCATCGGCGAGATTCCTGCGGAGCTTCGTCAGACTTCGGGTCTGGGAAGCTCGGGTTTGTCTGGCACCGGTTGGGCAAAGCGCGGTAGTCGCCGTGGTATTGCGGGTTCGGGAACAGAGGCGGGCGAGGGCCGCGTGTTCGGTCGGTCGAGCGCAAGCGGTTCCGGTTCGCGCGCCTCAAGCGTGTCTCCGCGTGCCGAGCGCAGCGGCTTTGTGAGCTCGAATGCTTATAAGAAGGATGCGGCGAAGGCAAGCTTTGCCGTGGGCGACACCGTGGATCACAAGACCTTCGGCCGCGGCAAGGTGACGAAAGTCGACGGAGATACGCTTCACATCAAGTTTGCCAAAACCGGGCAAATCAAGAAGCTCCTCAAGGACTACGCCCCCATAGTAAAAATCAACTAGATGCCTGTCACAGGTAAAACTGTGACAAAAACCTTTACAGCGGTTATCGAAAACCCGAAATTTCTTGAAAAAATACCACATGACCTATGTGCGTGTTGCATAATCGCGTATGATGGGCGCAATGTTGTTTTCAATGAGCTCGGAAATGCGCAAGCAGCCCATTAACTGGGGCTCTGTTCGGGTAAGAGGGGGATTATGAAGATCGTAACCGACTCTTCGGTCATGTATTCCATCGCCGAGGCTGCTCAATTTGACGTTGAGGTTCTGCCTCTGTCGGTCGCCATCGAGGGTGAAACCTGGTTGGAGTACGAAGACATCACCGCCGCCCAGTTTATCGAGAAGGTTCGCGAGGGCGGCGTTCCCACCAGCTCCTGCCCGCCCGTGGGCCTTACGCTTGAAGCCTACGATACCGATGAAGACGTGATCCACCTCGCCATGGCCGAGGGCCTCTCTGGCGCCTTTAACGTGGCCGGCGGCCTTGTCGAACAGGCGCGCCACCCCGAACGCGTGCACGTCATCAACACCAAGACGCTGTGCGTCCCGCATCGCGTCATGATGCATGCTGCGGTTAAGATGCGCGCCGATGGCCTTGACACCGAAACCATCGTTGCCAACATGAAGGCCATGGCCGACACCGCTTTTTCCTACCTCATCCCCGAGGACTTTGACTTCCTGCGTCGTGGCGGCCGCCTGACCCCCATGGCTGCCAAGTTCGCCCATATGCTCAAGGCTGTGCCCATCATGCGCCAGACTGAAGATGGCAAGCGCATCGAACGTCTGAAGATCACCCGATCTCTTTCCAAGGGTCTTGCCGCCGTCATGGAGGACCTGAAGGCGCGCGGCGTTACGGACAGCTGCTACATCAGCGTTGCACACGCCGATAACCTGTCCGCTGCAAAGCAGGCCATCGAGGCTATCAAGCAGCACTTCCCGAATTGCCAGTGCGGCATCTTCAACCTTGGCCCGGCCTTCATCACACAGGGCGGTCCTGGCTGTTTTACCATCCAGTCCATCGACATGTCTCTTTGCCCTGAGGTAAAAGTTTCCTAAAGAGGCTTCATGTTAAACTGATGCTCTTCCGGGGCGCCGCCTCACTTTAGGTGGCGCCCCGCTCTATTTACACTACAATGAGCGATCTGCTTGAGGAGAAAAGGAGCGCAAGGAACATGGCAAAGCCCGTTATTGTCGTCGGTCACCGTAATCCCGACAATGACTCCATCAGCGCAGCTGTCGCCTATGCATATCTGAAGAACGAATTGGCCAAGCGTGACGGTACGTCCGATGCCTTCGTGTACGAACCATACCGCCTCGGAGAGCTTCCTCCCGAGAGTGCGTGGGTTCTCAGGGAAAACGGCATTCCCGTTCCCAAGCGTATCCCGCACGTTCATGCTCGCGTCCTCGACGTCATGTCAGCTGATCCCATCAGCATTCCGCATGATGCCACGGTGCTTGATGCGGGGCGTTTGCTTCGCCAGGAAAACATCAGAGCCCTGGTGGTAACCAACGATGACGGTACTTATCGCGGTCTCATCACCACTCGTGCCATCGCCAATCGCTACATTTCGTCTACCGATCGTTTGGAGCAGGGTGCTGCAAACGCCATGGCCGTTGCCGCCGATCTCATTGAGTCCCTCGGTCAGCTCGTTTCCGATCTCACCGAAACCGATGTGCTCGTGCTTGATAAGGAAGGCCTGCTGAAAGACGCCATCGAGGACCTCATGGCTTCAAGCCTGCGCGAGGCCGTGGTTCTCAACGATGAGGGCTTCTGCATCGGAATCGTTACGCGCTCCGACGTTGCCACCCGCCCCAAGCGCCGCGTCATCTTGGTCGACCACAACGAAACGCGCCAGGCCGTAGCGGGAATTGAAGAGGCAGACGTCGTCGAGATCATCGACCATCATCGCATTGCCGATGTCATGACGGCAAATCCCATCCAGTTCCTGAATCTACCGGTAGGCTCTACCGCCACGATCGTGACCATGGAGTTCCGCAAGTACGGAGTCGAGATTCCCAAAAGCATTGCCGCCGTGCTTCTGTCGGCCATTATGACTGATACCGTCATCCTCAAGTCGCCCACGGCAACCACCGTAGATCGCGACCAAGTTGACTTCTTGGCAAACATTCTGGAGACCGACCCCACCGAATTTGGCCTTCGTGTGTTTAGGGCACGCGGTGGAGAAGGGGAGATCTCCGTCAAGAAGCTTGTCGAGGCCGACTCCAAGGAGTTTCAACTCGGCGATCATACGGTGCTTCTTGCCCAGCACGAAACGGTTGACCTTAAGGCCGTCATGGCCCGAGAGACGGAAATCCGCACGCATCTGAGAAAGCTCATGGAGGCGCGCGGCTACGAGTTCGTTCTGCTCATGGTGACCGACATTATGGCCGAGGGCAGCATGTTCATCGTTGAGGGCAACCGCCGTATCGTCAACCGCGTCTTCGGCATTCATTGCGAAGGCGAAGGTGGAACCTGGATGCCCGGCGTACTCAGCCGCAAAAAGCAGGTCGCGGCTCGCATTTTAGGCGCTTACTAATATTTCTACTAACTATCAGCATCTACCGATTCGGGAGTGACGCAATGACTACGCAACGCATTATCGATAGCTTTGTCGAAATGGCCGGTATCTACAGCCCTACCTACCACGAGGCTCCCATGGCGCGCTATCTTGAAGACAAGCTGACTGAGCTTGGCTTTGCGGTCTTAGTCGACGATACCGCTTCCGCTACCGGCTCCGATACGGGAAACGTCATCGGCCACCTTGCGGGCACGGCGCCGGGTCACGTGTCCTTCTCTGCTCACATGGATACCGTCGAGCCCTGCGAGGGCGTCGAATGCGTCATCGTCAAAAGGGAGGTGGAAGGCGAGGAGTGCGAGGTCATCGCTTCTGCCGGCAACACCATTCTCTCCGCCGACGACAAGGCTGGCCTTGCCGCCATTATCGAGGGCATTATCCGATCCATTGAGTCCGGCGTCCCGCGTCCTCATATCACGGTTGTCTTTACTACGGGCGAGGAGAAGGGCCTGCTTGGAGCGAGCGCTCTTTCGGCAGATGCGTTTACCTGGCCTGGCCTCGAGGATGGGGAAGGTAAGCGCGACCCGCTTGCCTGCTTCGTTCTTGATGCGGGCGGTCACCCTGGCACCATAGTCTCGGCTTCTCCTGCGCACTATCTTATGAACGCTACCTTCAAGGGCCGCGCTGCCCATGCGGGTGCTGCTCCCGAGGAGGGAATCTCCGCCATCGAGATGGCCGCCAGCGCTATCGCGGCCATGCCTCTCGGTCGCATTGACGAGAGGACCACGGCAAACATCGGCACCATAGAAGGCGGATCGGCCATGAATGTCGTTGCCGCGCGATGCACGCTCGTCGGCGAGTGCCGTTCTCACGACGATGAGGCCCTTGAGGCACAGCGTCTTGCCATGGACTCCGCCTGCCGCGAGGCAGCGAAGCGTTTCGGGGGAGAGCTTGACATTGAATGGAAGCTCGAATATCCCCGCACCGTTCTCGAGCAGGGCGGCATTACCGAGTACAAACTGCGTCGGGCGATCGAAGCTGCCGGCATGGACGCAAGCCTCCAGGTTACGGGCGGTGGTTCGGACGCCAAC
This sequence comes from Eggerthellaceae bacterium, assembly GCA_017533165.1. The sequence goes on along the minus strand of JAFXIM010000093.1, from coordinate 244 downwards.
GTGCTCGGTGCGCTTGGCGTTGACGCCGTGGCCATCGGCATCGACATGGCCGAATATCATACCTGCGATGAGTACATCAAGGTGGATGACCTCGAGGGGTCTGCGCGCCTAGTCGAGGCCATCATCGCCGAATACGCGGATCGCTAGGCGGTTGGCCGTCGAGGTCTTTTTTCGAAAAAAACTTCATCGCGAGGTCCCGTGCGGTCGAGTGAAGGCCCGATGTACTCTCTGACCTGCGAGTATG